>JAGBXG010000308.1 GCA_017629415.1 Pseudomonadota bacterium
AAATATGATCATGATAAAGTCATGGCAGCAAGGATTTGATGCGCGCTTAAATATCGGACTGGGATTCGGGAGCACAAAGGAAATCGAAGAGTGCATGAATTGCTCAGAAGAATATATGATCGGGTTTCATGGTGATTTTGAAATCGGTTATCGCTGGAAATATGGCGGTATCTATTTTAAACAGGGCATCTTTGCTTACACGGAACCCAATGCTGAAACAAATAACGGAGCAACATTGGAAACAATTGCTTACGGACGCGGCTTTATCCCCATTACAGAAACTGCAGAAATCACGCTGGGGCTCGGATTGGGTATACAATATTTCGGAGATGAACGCGGTTTCATTATTCTTCCCGTTTCCATAGGCGGTATTTGGCATTTCAATGATTTCTATTTAGGGACAGAATTGCGTTACACTTATGCCATGGATGATATAGAATATTACGACCCCAGACACAGCCAAGACGTTTATCTCACATTTATGCTCGGATATACGTTTTAAGATAAAACGGAATGGGATACAGGGTTCTATTTCGATCCAAAGTAGTCAGTACTTGTCTCAATCACGAAAAACACCCAAAATTGCAGGTTCCAAGGGTCTCAATTTCATGGCATGGTATGGAGATGAACCCATGACGGCCCCGGCATGGTGTGGTGCAGAGCCTCACAAAAATCTTGAACACAGTAAAAATGATGAAACCCTATCTCAAAATACTCAAAGAAGCCGTCATGATTTGTGCAATCATGGCTGTTGCCGGCATTGTCATCAATGCCGTGCGACCTGATGGCCTGCCGTTTGTTGCCGACAAACCTTATGAAATCTTTGTCCCATGTCCTGAAACCCTCGGGGCCGTCGAAATGATGCCTGTCCATGATGCACGTCTTAAAGATGATAAAACTTACATCATCGATGCTCGTACGCAGGATGCATTCGACGCATGGCACTATGATGGAGCCATTTGCGTCACTTATGATTATCTCGATCCCATTTCGCCCGAAGAATTGAAAAATATCTCCATGAATATTGCCAACAGCGGCAGTGCACGTCTCGTCGTCTACGGCGATGGCGATGGCCGTGAAGGCACCACGGGATATGAATTAGGCCGCGAACTTGCCGGAAACGGCATTCAGCATGTTTTCATTGTCGAAGGCGGTGCCGAAGCACTCAAAAATGCAAAAGACGGAGGCAGCCATGAGTGATTCCAAATGGCAACGCTTTATCCAGCACAAAGCACATAGCTATATTGCCATCCCTGTTCGATTTTATCTGGCTTATGTCTTCATTTCGGCGTGTTTGCATAAAATTGCAGTACCCTTTGATTTTGCTGTAGATATTGCAACTTATCAAATGTTACCGCTTATTTTTATCAACCCCTTGGCCATCATGCTGCCTTACATTGAACTCGGTACAGGCATCATGCTCTTGACAGGCACTAAAGCGCGCGCGGCCGCACTCATGGTTTGCGGCATGATGATCATGTTTATGATTGCGCTGTCACACGCTTTAATGAACGATTTGAGCATTTCATGCGGCTGTTTTGCTTCCAATGCTGCCGCTTCATCCGATCCCATTTCAGGGCTCACGATGTTGCGCGACACGGCTTGGTTGTTGCTTGGCGCATACGTCGTCATTTTTGATAAAAGTCCAATTGGACTTGACCGTTGGCTCGAAAATCGCAAGAAACTCACGGGGGGAACAGACATTTCATCATCCAAAGAGAGAGAATCATGAAACGTTATGCCATATTATTTGCTGCACTGATAGGCCTGACTGCTACAACTGCTTCTGCACAAACGCCGGCTTGCGATAATCTGACCGCCGAAGCTAAAGCCATTGCCCAGAATGTACTCGATACAGCCTATCCCTATGATTGCTGTGATCAAACCATTTCAGCCTGTCTCAAATCGGTACCGCAATGCAAACTTCCCGTTCGTTTGGCCGATGAAATCTGCCGTTTGGCTTCCGCCAACAAATCGGCACAAGATATCAAACATCAGCTCGACCAGCGTGCCATGACCATGTCATCGCTTAAACCGCCCGTTAAAATTGCACAAGACCCTCAGCACATTTGGGGCAACCCCAACGCCAAAGTCGTCCTTTCCGTCTATCTTTGCGCGCGCTGTCCCTATTGCTCGCGACACATTCCGCGCCTGATTGAACTGCTCGAAACGTCTCCCATCAAAGACAAAATCGCTATCAACCTGCGCCTTTTCCCCATCAAATCGCACGAGCATTCCACCAATGCCTCATTAGGACTGGAAGCCGCCGCCAAGATGGGCAAAGCCTGGCCATATCTGCTCAAAACATACCAAAACTTTGATGCCTATTCCGATGCCAAACGTACGGTCTGGGCCACAGAACTCGGCCTCGATGCCGCCCAATTCGATGCTTTGCTCAAAGACAACGCCGTCCGCAATGCCGTCGTCGAATCCAAAAAAGAAGGCCTGACCAACAAAGTCGAATCCACACCCACCTTCTTCCTCAACGGTCGCCTGATTCAAGGTGCTTTCGATGCCGAAGCCATCATCAGCATGCTCGAAGAATCACTCGATAACGTCAAATAATCCCCCCAAATATCGGTTGCAAAAGCATCCTGGTTTTCTTTGGTTGGATATTTTTTAAAAAAACATGCCTATCGCTTCGCGATACGGCATGAACGCGCCTATCGCTTCGCGATACGGCGCTTTTTTCTTTTCGGGGCTTTGCCCCGGCCCCCATTGGGGCGCTGCCCCAAACCCCGCCAAAGGGGCTGAGCCCCTTTGGAATCCTGCAATCAATTCAATCTAAAAAACTTTTTGTTCAAACTTATTTCGGTGTTTTCTCTTCCTGCGGTTTGAACAGCTCTTCCATATCTCGAGGATATTGCGGTTTATAAGTCAGTCTTGGAGCATTATCGAGTTTCTGTACCATCCAATGACGTACAAAAACACCAATTTTCATCGAAACATACCAAGCCGCAATATCTTTGACAGATTCTTTGGCGCATCTTTTTAATACACAATAGGGCAGCATATATTTCCTATGTCAGCTTAAGCTTTAGCTTTGACGGATTTCTTTGTTTTAGGTTTGCTCTGAAGACGCAAGGATTCAAAATAGGTATTCAGCGCATCAAGCAAAGCACCATGTTCAGAACTCGGTTGCAAAATATACAAAGCATTGAGCTGTTCTATCAATTCTTTATATGCCGCAATAAGCCCCAATCGCGAAGATTTGACCATACTGGCTTGTTTGGTGTCTTTGAATTGTTCCTGCGTATTCAGTTTATCCATAAAAGCCTGATAACGCTGACGAAGTTCAACGACCCAGCCTGCGATACCTGCCAATGCCAAATCTTTGGTCGGTACGGTTTCAAACAATGTTAAAAGACGCAAAATCGCGGGATATTCTTGTTCATAAGGCAGTTGCGTCGGATTATCGACTTCTAAATAAACATTCTGAACTTCTGTTGCAATTTCAGCAATACGGATATCGTAATGCATGACATTGGCTTTCAGAATCAATCCAATTGCTTCATGAGCCATATCGACTTTGGCATCCAGTTCCACCAGTGCTGCCCCCAAAATATCAGCTTTACCTTTTACCGCAGCTGAAAAGGTCTGCAACCTGTCTTGATAAGAAGCCATGATAGGGATTTCGGATTTGCTCAAACCGTTTTGAACAATCAGCTCAACGTGGGTGCAAATCTCCATCAGTTCGCTTAGGTTGAATTTGTTCAGCCCCAGGGCAACGACTTTTCCCATACTCAGCCTCCATCATGATGTCAATTGTCGCAAAGTGCCGTACTGCAAACGGCTGTTTTTCTCATGATAACACATAACATCCGCGATAACATGACGTTTTTGCTCGACAGAATGGCGCCCTTTCTTCGTCAGCTTCGTCATTGCAGTCGGTCACGTGCGCTGGCACGCTCCCTCCTTTCATTCCTTGCTTTCTCGAAATTGCATCCATTCTGCGGCAAAAAGCTGGGTAAAATACGAATGCTTAAGTTTACCCAAATATTCTCGCCAGAATGTCGCCCTTTCTTCGTCAGCTTCGTCATTGCAGTCGGTCACGTGCGCTGGCACGCTCCCTCCTTTCATTTCTTGCTTCCTCGAAATAGCATCCATTCTGCGGCAA
>JAGBXG010000309.1 GCA_017629415.1 Pseudomonadota bacterium
GCAGCTGTTTTCGTCCCAGGGCGATTCTGCCTTTTTCGACGGAAAGAACGATGACTTTGACGGTATCGCCGATACTGACAACACTTGCAGGTTCTTCATTGTTCCAGCTGAGATTTGAGCGATGGACGAGGCCTTCGACGCCGGCGCCGATATCCACGAAAGCACCAAAATCGGTGATTTGTTTGACGGTGCCGTCATAAATTTGATCGGCTTTGAGCTGGGTCAAAAGTGTTTCGCGGTCTGCCAGGATTTTATCTGCCATGGCAGCTTTATGACTGAGGATAATTTTGGCATCATTTGCCGAGAATTTCAGAACTCGCGATTTCAGTTTTTGGCCGACATAGGATTCTAGCATGGGAGATGGCGTGGCTTCGATTTCCCTGCGTGGCATATAGCCGATAACCGTTTTGACATCGCACAGCAGGCCGTTGGCTTCGGCGGCTACAACTTCGACTTCGATATCTGTTTGAGTTTTGTAGAGATGATTCAGTTCATACCAAATTCTTGCGGCAGCTGTTTTTTCAATGGAGCCAGACCAAAGGCCATTTTTAGCTTTTCCTTCGATATAAACGACGGTTTTGGCGCCCAATTTTGGGGTGGGAGACCATTCAGATGCTGCAATAAAAACTCGTTCGGTGTTTTTGAATCTTGCGATAATCCATTTATCGGTGACTTCTTCACAGAGAGCTTCGACGATTTCGCCGGCATAATTGGGAGATTCTGTGACTTCGTTCTGTACGCGTTCTTCTGACATTTTTTTTCTCGGTTTGGCCTGTCGGTTCGAAACCCGGTGTCTGCCTGACAGACAAAGGCAGCTCGGGGGACTGGAGACATAATTTTTATTTGGAGGCCTGTTCTAACCCACGCCAAGGGACTCAGCCACTTGGAATCACCATGAGGATTTACGTTTTGTTAGGCTTGACGGTTACAAAGGGCCGATTTCTGGGAGCATACCGCCATCTGCGTGGCAGCCTGTGACGCGTTCTCTGCCGGCCAGGCGTTCGATATCGGTGCGCATCATACCCCTGTTGCATTCGACAACGATAATTTTTTGTGCATTTTGGGTGCAATCCAGAAATGCCTGTTCCGGGAAGGGCCAAAGGGTTTGTGGTCTGAACATGGTGATGCGTTTATTTTGGAGGCGAGCTTGCTGGACGGCATCATGAGCCATTCGTGCGCAAATACCGAATGCGACGACAACGGTTTCCGCATCATTTTGGGCATCGATTTCGGCCATTGGCAAGGTTTGTTTCATGATTTCATAATCGGCGAATCGCTGGTCGTTTTTTGCATGTAATTTTTCAACCGCGAGTTCGAGGGATGAGACGATATGGCCGGCAGTTTTGGGGGTGCCGTCGACGGCGTTGGGCAGAGGCCAACGTTGTGCGGCTGTTTGTTCGGGGGCTGGAAGGGCATCGGGAACATTGAGGGTTTCCATCATTTGTCCGATGAAGGCATCGGCCAGGACGAAAGCCGGTGTGCGGAAGCGGAAGGCGGCATCGAATGCCATGCGTGTCATGTTGAACATTTCTTCGACGTTTGCCGGTGCGAAGACAGGGCAGTGATAGTGTCCAT
The DNA here is from genome assembly GCA_017629415.1 of Pseudomonadota bacterium. Next base: position 1,576 of record JAGBXG010000309.1, read on the forward strand.
GTCCGCCGCCTTTGGTGGCCATAAAATAATCGCCTTGTTCCGGGGCAATATTGCCGAGTCCTGGGCCGGAACGCATGATATCCACGATGACTCCGGGGAGACGGGCTGCGGCCATATATGAAATGCCTTCTTGCATGAGGCTGAGTCCAGGGCCGGATGTTGCGGTCATGCCTGCCACACCGCAAGCACCGGCTCCGTAGAGCATGTTAATGGCTGCGACTTCGCTTTCTGCCTGGATGGCCAGTGCACCGGCTTCGGGAAATGCTTTCATGGCACCATGCGCAATTTCGCTGGCCGGAGTGATGGGGTATCCAAAGAATGCGCGGCATCCTGCATGGAGCGCGCCACTGACAATGGCATCATTGCCTTTAAGAAAAGTTCGCATGGCTTTAAATGGCTTGAATCATCATTGAAGTTTTTTCATTGAAGAGAAAGAAGCTTGCATCTCATGTATCTTGTGCAGGTACATTGGGCATTTTCTACTACAATGTGTCAGATGTTGGATCAACTTTAGAGGCAAAGAACCGGCGGCGTATGGCCGTCAGGCCATAGCCGCCGGCGGCAAGGCGTATGGCCGTCAGGCCATAGCCGCCGTCCCTCAAAAAATTGCGATTTAATCTTTAGTTTGTCGCTTTTTTGGGGACTATAAAGTGGAACAATGCGTATAATATAAGGTTGTTTTGCTGCTTTTTAGGGGGCGGCAAACGCTGGCGCGGTTCGTAAAATGCGCGGTTTATTTTGACAAATTTCAGGAAAAGGTTCCCCAATATGACGGAAACCGCAGATAAATTGAAAGACACGCAAGCATGCGGAGATATTGCCAAGGTTTTTGAGCCATCTGAGACGGTGTCCATTATGTCGCCTGCTATGGAAGCTGCTTCAGAGGTGGAGTCGGTGCCGGTATCGTTGCAGCATTTGGACAGTGAGATTCATGTCATATTTGGTGAATCCGAAATGAAAGCAGCGGAAGATGTGCAGGATTGTGCTATTGCAACGGATGAGATTTCGTCCCTGACGGATGTGTCTTTTGCGTCTGAATCGGGTGCGTCTGCATCGGGTGCGGTTGAATCAGGTGCGTCTGAATCAGGTGCGTCTGAATCGGGTGCGGCTGA
>JAGBXG010000310.1 GCA_017629415.1 Pseudomonadota bacterium
AAGTTAGCCGCCATGGACTTCGATTATCTCTTAAACCTAGTAGGCATCAAGGAAAACTAGAATGCGACAGCCCTGGCCCCCCACCCCATAACAGAGAGGGAGAATTATTTTAACACCATCAATAAATACCCAGCTAACCCTCGAAAACCGCCCATGATTGCGGAATTCCAAAGGGGCTTAGCCCCTTTGGTGGGGTCCGGGGCAAAGCCCCGGCAAGGGGTGGAGCAAAGCCCCACATGAACTTTGCGTACGCCGTGGGTTTGCCCCCACACAAAATATTAATAATCCGAATTCGATTTGCCGCCTTCAACGATGTCAACGCTTGCGGAAACGCCAAGTCTCGAAGCACCGGCTTTGACCATGGCAATTGCTGTTTCCGTATCACGGATACCGCCGGAAGCTTTAACACCGATTTCCGTACCAACGACGCGACGCATCAAAGCCACGTCTTCAACAGTAGCACCGCCCTTTGAGAAACCCGTGCTCGTCTTCACAAAGTGGGCACCGGCAGCCTTGGAAAGCGCGCATGCAATGACTTTTTCTTCATCTGTCAGCAGGCATGTTTCAATAATCACCTTGACTAAAACACCGTCCAATGCCTGAACAACTTTGCGAATATCATATTCAACAAGAGCATAATCCTTGCTCTTCAAAGCACCCACATTGATAACCATGTCGACTTCAACGGCACCGCAACGAACAGCTTCCTGACTTTCAAAAACTTTGGAAGCTGTCGTACCAGCACCAAGAGGGAAACCCACAACAGCACAAACATTCACGCCACTGTCTTTGAGCAATTCACTCGCGAGGTGAACCATCGTCGTGTTCACGCAGACACTGGCAAAATGATGCTTGCGAGCTTCGGCGCAAAGCTTTTCGATCTGAGCGCGATCGCCGTCCGGCTTCAAATAAGTATGATCGATGATCTTCGCAAGGTCTTTGGCTTCAACAGTATCAACATTCTCAAGACCCACCGTGTTGGGATGGGCAATTTTGAAAACATCCAAACCATTGGAACAATGACATTTGTGACAGCAGCTCATGGGTTCTCCTTATGAATTAAAGTCTGCGTTGAATAATGAAGGCAACAGCTTTAAGCTGTTCCAAATTGCAGATATCACTGGAACATGAAAGCAAAACAGCAGCCCGTTTGCTTTTCTCAAAGAATCCGAGTTCATGAATGTCGTGATGACTGGCTGTAAAAGCATCTGTCGCAACCGATTTAATCTTTTTACCGCCAAACGACTGATGATAAAGATCATTAAAACGTTTAGATGCCGCACTTTCATTGCTAGGCTTCCACACCTGAATCGAAAATCCAAGCTGTTTTTCGTTATCTGTTGCCAAACGCATGGCATTATAACGCGCATCCGGATTTTGACCAAGCAACCAAGCATCAGAAAGTGCCCCAGAATACCCTGTCTGCTCGCGAAACTCACGGATATTAATCAGCTTCTCAATGCTTAATGCATCTTTCGGCTTCGGCGTACGTGCAGGCAGTACCTCTTTCTTGGCAACCTCTTCCTCAGCTTCATCGCTAAAATCCAGCTCTGCTACGGTTTCAGTTTCTGCCTTCTTGGCTTCTGCCGATGCCTCAGCTTCTTGAGCTTCATGACCTCGGGCAGCTTTGTCCGCCTTTTCTTTGGCCTGTTTCTCTTCAAATTCTAGTTCAGCCGCAGGCTTGCCGCGCTTCGGTTTGCCATTCTCATCAAACCGGGCTTCTTCATTCCGGCGATAAGCTTCTTTCTCAGAAACACTATCGTCACCTTTGTCGGCCTTCTTAGAACGACGAGGGCTGCTTTTTTTAGCAACAGTATCCCCCTTGCCTTTGCCTGCATCTTCATCTGCTGCGGCTTCCCCTAAATCAACAGTTTTAGAACTCGCCGCTTCTTCCTTCTTAGATTTGGAACAAGCAGACAGCACAAGCATCAGCATGCAAAGCACTATCAGAATATGTCTTTTCATCATCGTTAAAACATAAAATAGAGGTTGGCGAGAACGTTCCAGGCAATCTCAGGATCATAAGTGTCTGATGTGGAATCGCTGTAAACGTTTTGAGAAGGCAAAATGGGATAATCAGATTTGGCCTGATTCTGCCAGGCATCGCCAGGCACAAAAAGACCGGCTCCAATTTCAAATCTGAAACGATCAGATTCATCATAAAATAGCTTCAGGTTGCCTTCAAAACCATACCAGAAATGATTCCCCGGTGTCGCCTCTTTCACAAGTGGACCAGCCGTCGTCAAATCTAATCTGGCACCCAAAGATGTCGTCAACTGGGGCATCTGAATCGGGAACTTGTATTCCGCATTCAAATTCAAATACCATGCATTATTAATGCCGCCCATGAGCTCTTTAAACATAATCTGATCCACGGTGTAATTGGGATCAAAACGCAAAATAGAACCCATCGGCACAATGTCGAGTGATTCGATCATCGTGTGACCGCTGTAAACCATGTTGTCAGCCCATGCGGCACCAAACTTCGCACCGGCAATCAAGTCTTTCCACCAGATCTCAGCTTCAAGAGCACCACCCACTTGAATAATGTCGCGCTCTTTACCTTCGCTGCCAGTATCCAGACTCACACTGCCAAATGCACCCACAAGTTCGGCTTCAAGACGTAATGTCATGTCATGGGGCAATGGCACATAAAAACGTCCCCAAAGATCAACGATATAAGCTTCGGCATCTTTCTCATACAAATCGTATGTCGCCGATGCCCCAGAACCCGAAGTGATCGCATCCATTTCAGGGGCCATTGTCTGCTTACGGTACGAGAACAAAACACCCCAGTCTGCCGTCCATGTCCGTGCCTCAAAAATGTCGCGATATCTTTCATCAATTTCCTGTTGTGATATCGGACGATCAAAGACGGACAACGTAAACTGAATCACATCATCATTATCGCTCAAGTCAAACGCCTGACCGATGGAATCTTGCTGAAGATTGTAACTGGCCAACCCGGAATTGACAAAATCCCAAGAGAAATCCAAGTACAATAAGTCTGCAAAAGGATCACGAATACGCCATTCCACGCGGTCTACAGCATCCGACGAATCACAATCCAGGCATTTCCATGCATGGCCTTCCATGATCTGAGTCTCACGGTTATAAACACCGCCATCATTATAAACAAGCCCCATGCCCCAATGTGCCGGCACACGACCCGCGCGGAATGTACCGATAATCGTATCAGCTTCGCCGTACAACGCCTTCACAGAAATCGCATTGCGCCCAATCGTCTCGGCGTTGACCGGTTCTGCACCATTAAAGGTGAAAAAAGCATCGGAACCCCAGTTCGTGCGCAGACCATTCGGTGTTGTACCCAAAACAAGATTATCCAAAATATCAAATGAACCGGCAACGCGTACCGTCTCAGAAATATGGAATGTCGGCGCATATCGGAAACGCATATTGGCGCCCAAAACTGCCTCAGATTCCGACATTTCAATGTTTTCCTGCTGCGAAGAACCGCGCTGCGAATCATCCAGAACAGCAGGAACAGGAGAGGTGCCGCGCGTGTTCAAGTCATAATTGCCAAAAGCCGAAAGACGCGTGCGGAAATAACCGTGATGCTCAAAACGCGGCATGCGCTCTGAGGTTTTGGACGCTGCCGGAATAAATTTCGGTTTAATACTTTCGGATTCAACAACTGCCTTAACCGGTGCGGCTTTCGGCGCACCTTCCGCATCTACGGGATAACTGTTGGCCAAACCGCGCATGGCATTTTTACGCGCTTCGCGGGAATTGGCACCGGAAGCCAGCGTATCCGGAAGACTTTCAGCAGGCGTTTCGGCAGCCGCAGGCGTTTCAGACGCAGCCGCAGGCGTTTCAGCAGCCGCAGCCGCAGGCGTTTCAGCAGCCGCAGGCGTGTCAGCAGTAGCCGCAGGCGTGTCAGCAGCAGGTGTTTGTGCAGATGCGCTCAAAGGAGCCACAAAAGCTGACGCAGCAATCATAAAAGCCAGCTTTTTAAAGGTTATTTGCATACGTTTCTCGTTTGTTCGGCTATCAAACCGGCTCAGAAAACCGGAAAATATGTGGAATGATTGGGATTACGGACAAAATAACATGCCCAAAAATTGACCTTCTATACCCCCTGTATTATTTAAGCGCAACGTTTTGAGCTTAAAATCAGCTCAAATTTGAGGAAAATGGGATGATATATCAGCCCTATCGCACAAGACAGCATAAAATGACGCGTATTTGCGCGCTGGCTATGCCGGCAAAGCCGGCATACACCATGCGCTGCGCGGTCTATGCTGCGCCGTTTTGACAAACGGCTTCGCATACGCCGCGCAAATAGCGACATCGGGGGTAGGCGCGTATGCCGAAGGCATAGCGCCGCAGGGGGCCTTGCCCCCTCAAAATCCCATCAATGAATCAAAAAAACATTTTCTGCGGCTGATATATTCCACACCGAAACAAGCAGACATCTGACAGATATGCATGGATTTTTACTGATTGATAAACCGACAGGCATCTCATCTTTTGGTGCGCTGAAACAACTTAACCGACAGTTTCAAATTCAACGAACAGCCGGAAAATTAGGCCATGGCGGCACACTTGATCCCAATGCATCAGGCCTGCTGGTGGCAGCTATCGGCAAAGCAACACGGCTGCTCCGGTTCTTTTTGGGCAGCGATAAACGTTATCTGGCATCCGTCAGGTTCGGTATGCAAACCACCACAGACGACACCGAAGGCGAAATGCTGGCAGAAGCCACCTTCGCACATATCGATGCCAACCGCATCCATCAGGCACTCGAAACATTCCGAGGGACGATCTCACAGGTTCCCCCCGATTTTTCGGCTCTCCATGTGGACGGCAAACGCGCATACCAGCTCGCAAGACATGGCGAAAGGCCGGAACTTGCCCCCCGTGAAGTCACAATTCATGACATCCAGATGACAAAGTGTCAGCTGCCGGAAGGCTCGGATTTGGAACTCGATATCGCCTGCTCCGGTGGCACATATATCCGTTCTATCGCGCGAGATCTTGGAATTGCACTCGAATCACGCGCACACCTGGCTGCATTGCGTCGAACTGAAGCGTGCCATTTTAATATCACTCAAGCACACCCCCTGGCTTTCCTCCTCGAACAGGAACGGCTGGATCCGTTTATCCATTCCTGCGACAAAGCCATGGCATACCTCGAAGCCGTCCGACTCAACAAAGCTGGCATCACCCAATTGCTGCACGGTCAACCCGTCAACCTGCATCTCTCTAAAGACGGCATCTACCGCATCATCTGCTCAGACCATGAACAAATGGCTGCCGTCGTGGAACGCAAAAATGGCAAAAATGATATCGTGCGCCTTTATACCGCCGAAGAATTTCAAAATGTGACGGAGTGCCGGACATGAAACTGGGCGCCTATACCCTGATCAAACAAATCGCCGAAGGCGGCGTCGCCGATATTTATTTGGCTAAAGCTAGAACTGCAGCCAAAGCCGATAAATATCTCATCTGTAAATGCATCAAAAAAAGTCTCTCAGAAGATACCGATTTTTTAAAATCAATCTTAAATGAAGTCCATTGCACCATCAAACTGCGACACCCCAATATCGTCGAAGTCTTCGATCTGCTCGCTTGTGACGGCCATTCCTTTTTAACCATGGAATATCTGGATGCACAGGATTTCCATAAACTCCTGAAACATAATGGCGAAGCCGGCGAAACCATGCCCTTGGATATGGCCATTTATGCCATCGGACAAGCAGCCCTCGGCCTCCATGCCGCACACGAACTGACGGATTCAAACGGAAGACCTGTCCACCTCGTACACCGTGATGTCAGCCCCGAAAATATCCTCTTCGGAAGCAATGGCGAGATCAAACTCGCGGATTTCGGCATCGCAAAAACTGCCAATATGGCCGATCAAACACCCCAAGACATCATCAAGGGCAAATTCAACTACATGAGCCCAGAACATGCCTGGGGAGACAAACTCGACAGAAGATCCGATCTGTTCAGTCTGGCCATCATCATGTACGAAGCCATCCTAAACCGAAGTTTCTATCCTACGGAATCTGTCGAAGAAACCGTAAGCTGCGCCAGAATGGCCATGTTCGAGCCGCCGCATAATATCCAGCCAGACTTCCCCGCCGATCTGGAAAAAATTCTACTCAAAGCCCTCGATTTGGACAAAAAACTGCGATACCCCACCGCCCTCGAATTCAAAATGGCTCTGGACGATTGCGCCGCTGCACATGGCTGGAAAATCACTCGCGAATCATGGATCGAATATCTCAAAACTCGCGTGGCTTTCCCCAGCCAAAAATTACCCCTGATGCATGCCGGCGAAATGCCACCCGATCCCAACAGCATCCTGAAACCTGAAACCACCGAAAGACCTGCCGACACCTCAGATATCGAAATCACCGGACAAGTGTCCGCCGATCACATGGCTGAAATCGTCAATCAAGCTGCCGCCATGCGCTCAAGTGTCATGCAGCCCGTCCCCCAAGTCCCCCTCAGCTCGTTGCCCTCTGAAACACCGGAAATCTCACATCACTGCCTCACACCTGTGGCACAGCCCAAAGTCAATGACTCCCTCGTGGCCAAAAACAACGATAACGCCATCCATCCCACAGAAAACGCAGAGAATCCCCCCCAAAATGACAATCAACCACACCCTAAATCATGCCCGCTGCTCCATATCATTATCGCCATCATCCTGATTTTGATCGCCATGATCACCTACTTCATGATCCGATAAGCCATATAAAGAGATATGTAGGTCTGTGTGGTTGAAAATTTCTGTGTTTCGGATTAAATAATAAAAATGTACCGAATGTTTTATCGGTATATGACCCGAATCGATTGAGGAGAAAAGCCAGATGGCAACACCTGATATTATTGATTTTAGCATTGAGAACCTTGGCATTCCCAAGATCCCATCCCCGCTTCACCTTTCCACACGCCTCAATGACATGGTCGCCAACTATGTCAGCGATGATGAATATCTCATTTACAACATCGATCAAAAACTCGCGAACCAAGCCCTCGACGCACGTTTCCTGCGCCGCCACCTCATGGAAAAAGCAGGTCCGCGCGCAAAACTCTACTTCGATCCCAAAAAAGTCTGCGCCGGAATCGTGACATGCGGCGGACTCTGCCCAGGACTCAACGATGTCATCCGGTCTTTAGTCATGACCCTTTGGTATCAATACGGCGTGCGCAACATCCTCGGCATTCCCTACGGTTACTGCGGCTTTTTGCCCGAATATGGCTACGAACCACGCCGACTCGAACCCTCCAATGTCTCATTTATTCATCAGCATGGCGGTACGATCTTAGGCTCTTCACGCGGCGGTGCAAGAACCGAAGAAATCATGGACACCATCGAACAGCTCAACCTCAATATCCTCTTCACCATCGGTGGTGACGGCACACAAAAAGGCGCACTCGCGTTGCACGAAGAAGCCAAAAAACGCGGACGTAAACTCGCCGTCGTCGGCATCCCTAAAACAATCGATAACGATTTGAGCTTTGTTCAGCGTTCATTCGGCTTTGAAACCGCTGTCTCTAAAGCCGTCGAAGCCGTCAGCGCCGCACATACCGAAGCCGAAAGCGCCATCAACGGACTTGGACTCGTGAAAGTCATGGGCCGTGAATCCGGATTCATCGCCACACATACCGCTCTCGCTTCCAATGAAGTCAATTATGTCCTCATCCCCGAAGTCCCCTTTGATCTCGAAGGCCCCAACGGACTCTGGGAAAGCGTCAAAGCACGCATGGAACGACGTCATCACGCCGTCGTCCTCGTCGCCGAAGGCGCCGGACAAAACCTCCTCAAAGCCTCCGATGCCACCGACGCCTCCGGAAATAAAATTTTGTCCGATATCGGCGTCTTCTTAAAAACAAAATTCAAAGAACTCGCCAAACGCGACGGCATCGACCTCAACCTGAAATATATCGACCCAAGCTACATCATCCGAGGCAGCGAAGCCAATCCAAACGACTCCATTTATTGCTCACGCCTGGGCGCTCACGCCGTCCACGCCGCCATGAGCGGACGCTCCGGACTCATCATCTCCATGATGCACGATCGATATGTACACGTCCCCACAAGACTCGCCGTCGGCACCAGAAATCTCGTCGACCCCGAAAGCGACCTCTGGCGCGATGTCATCATCCAAACAGGTCAACCCCCACTCATGGTCAACCATGAATAAAACAATTGCTCAACATGCCATGAATGTCTCCGTCGAAGCCGCCAACCTGGGCTTCGACTGGGCATGTGCCGCCGATGTCCTCGACAAACTTGACGAAGAACTCCAGGAAATTCGACAAGCCATGAACAACGGCGACACCCAAGACCATTTGACAGAAGAAATCGGCGATCTATACTTCGCACTTGTCAATTTGACCCGAAAAATGCAGATTGACCCAGATATCGCTTTTCAAAAAGGGATCACGAAATTTGAAAGACGTTTCAATGCCCTTAAAGAAATCGTTGCAAGCTCCAATCGTCAGGTAAATGACCTTACCGCCGAAGAACTCGATAACATCTGGCGGCGCGTTAAATCGGGAGAAAATCATGGCTGTTAATCCGACTTCTCTTTTGTCCGTACTCATGAAACCCAACACCATGGGCGATGGCCAAACCCTCATCGACGCCATGCTCGCCATTCAGACACAGCTGTCTGAAATCCAGGAAAACCAACGCAAAATAATGAAAGCTTTGCGCGATCTCCGCATCGAAGAACGTTCGCGCTTGAGCGACCTCAAAAAAAGTACTCAAGTCCTGCTCAAAGCTTCACATTCTGCCCTCAGCGACCAGCTCAACGAACTCCAGGACTCCGTCGATGACCAACTCGGTGAAGATATTGTCGTCGGCGATGACTTCGATCTCGAAAATATTTTTAAGAAATAGGCGCGGCTATATCGGCCTGACGGCCTCTATACGCCTTGCAGCGCGGCTATATCGGCCTGATGGCCTCTATACGCCGCGCTTTTTTCTTGCGCCCGGCTCACCCCCAAAAAACCGCCCATAATTGCGAGATTTCAAAGGGGCTTGAGTCCCTTTGGTGGGGTTTGGAGCAGAGCCCCAAAAGAACACAAACTAAATCGCAATACCGAGTTGTTCAATACGGGCTTCGAGATCGGGAAATTCCGTAATCAAAGTGCGCAGACGCGCGGGAGCTTGTGGATCGCCGTGTTTGTAAGCATGTGCATATAAACAGAGATCATAAAAGGGATCATCTGCAGCATGCATTTTAAAAAATTCGAGGATTTTGGGGATATCCGGATGCTCGAGGCGGTTTGCCGCAAGGTGCGCAAAAAGCCATTCTGCCTTAAAATCTGTGTCTTCATAAAAAGCTGCACGAATGGGTTTGAGCGCAGCTATCGCCAAGCTGGAATAACCATTTTCATTCAGTAAAGCGGCACAGTCGATGCGGATTTCTGAAGCCGGTGTATCCAGCTCAAGCACACGAGCCAAATCTGAAAGTGCACGATCCGGCTGATTGTAGCGAAACATGATATTTGCACGTCCGAGATATCCCCAAGGATTATCATGATTCAGGATGAGCAGTTTGACAAAAAATTCAAACGCCAAATCTGATTCATCCAAAAGCAATGCGGCTTGCGCAATACCAAGTATCGCATCTTCGCAGGCATTATCTTCGGTATAAATGGCACGCCAGAGCTCTAGCGCACCAACAATGTCGCCCTTTTGTTCAAGGATTTGAGCTTGTTCAATACGTTCTGTCAGCATGGGCGTAAATATCAATAGAATATTATCGTTATTCAGAGAGCAAAAAGAGCGGTGTCAAAAGTTCATCCAGAGCTTCAATCTGTTCCGGCGTTGCCTTTTCATAAAATCTATCCTGAGCATCAAGAAAACGTTTGACGCGCGGATCAGAAATATAGGCCTCGTGATGTTTAAGAACCTCTTCATTCGTCATATTCTTGAGCGTATCATTAATAAGGCTGACACAAACATCGACAGTTTTCTGAGAACGGCTGGCATACGTCTGTGCATTTTGAAGCGCTTGAGCGGTATCCGTTGTTTTTTCAAGTTCCATAGAAATTTGGACGAGATATTCAGCCAGATAATGCGTTGAGCTATAAACATTATGACATTTATCAGAAGCGGAAGGACTGCATGCAACAAAAGTCAAAGCACACATCATAACCCCTAACACCCATCGTATCATCGCCAATCTCCTTAACCCAAATCCCCAGCGGAGCACGTCATACTGCGCAAGCTTTTAACCTTGAGACATGAAAAAGCAAATTTTTGACACGTCACGAATCAAGTATGACATCGGCTTATTGACATAAGGAATTTCTAAATAAAACCCGGGTGGGGCGTTGCGGGGCGCCGTCCCCGCATCGGGGGTAGCCGCGTATTTGCTTGCAAATAGCGGCGTAGGGGGCTTGGCCCCCTCATCGCAAAAGTTATGGCTCAGAGATTCCATAACGAATGATTCATTCCATCGGTGTATTTTATAAGGATTTAGGATACAATACCGCGCGATTTTTGGCCCCAATTTTTGAGGCTTTCAATGTTCTTTTGCCATAAGGAATCAGGTTGTGAAAAAAACGCTGACTGGGATAATGCTGAAAAGCAAACTTGAGCTGGATGCCATGCGACAAGCGTGCAGACTTGCTGCACAAACCCTTGAAGAAGCGGCAAAACTCGTGAAGCCTGGCGAAAACACATTAGCTATCAATGACTTTGTCCATGATTATACGCTTGCTCATCACGCCATCCCCGCCCCATTAAATTATCGCGGATTCCCCAAGTCATGCTGCATTTCCATCAACGAAGTCATTTGCCATGGTATCCCAAGCCGTGACACGATTCTCAAAGACGGCGACATCGTCAACATCGATATCACCTCGATTTTAGACGGATGGCATGGCGATGTTTCGGCCACATTTTATGTCGGCACCCCCTCTGATGAAGCCATCCATCTCGTAGAAACAACGCGCCGATGCCTCGAACTCGGAATTGCTGAAGTCCGCCCCGATGCACGCTTGGGCGATATCGGCGAAGCCGTACAAACATTTGCTGAAAGCCAGGGCTTTTCTGTCGTCCGCGACTATGTCGGACACGGTATCGGCAAACAATTCCACGAAAATCCTTCCGTTTCTCATGTCGGCAAACGCGGCTCTGGACTTCGCCTGAAAGAAGGCATGACTTTTACCATTGAACCCATGATCAATGCCGGCAACTGGCCACTCAAAATTCTAGACGACGGGTGGACTTCAGTCACACTCGATGGCAAATGGTCAGCACAGTTTGAACATACCATCGCTGTCACAAAAACCGGCTGCGAAGTGTTAACAGCATTCAACGCACCTTTGGCAAATTCACAAACACCAGCTGGATTTAAGTTTTAAGACTCGCGATATTTCAGCGCTTACAAATGCCGCAAAAGCTTGTTGCCATAACAAGCGGATATGATTTTCACTCCATTACGCCTGCTGGATTGATATTATTTTGAGCGAACAAATACACGAATTTGCAACAGAAGCACGTCTCAGAGGTGCTTTAGTATGTACATGGCACGCTTTTTTTGCTCGTTTTCCACACCTGCGAGAAGTTCAAAAAGCCGCAATATTACCCATTTTAAAAGGGGAAAGTGTCGTTGTAAATGCGCCGACAGCCTCGGGTAAAACCGAAGCCATTGTTGCACCTGTACTCGAACGCTACCTTAAAAATAGAACGCGTCAGCGAAATGCTGCCCAAATCGAAGCACAAACACGCATTCAAGCCGCACAAAATGCCGCAAAACAACCCGCAGAATCCATACCGCTTCACCAAGTTTCCGGCAGCCTCTTTAAAACAAATAATAAAGCTAAAACTACCAAAGGACATGTAGACAGCGGACAAGGTCCCGCCATTCTGTTCGTGGCTCCCACCAAAGCTCTTTGCAACGACTTGTACAGACGTCTCCTAAAACCTGTCGAAGCCGTGGGCTTGAGTATCTCAGTACGTACCGGTGATAACCCCAATTTTAAAGTCGATAATCCCCCAGATGTCGTCATCACCACACCAGAATCTCTCGATTCGCTGATCGCACGAAAGCCAGCCTCATTTCTATATATCGAGGCTATCATCATCGATGAAATACACCTGATTCACGCCAGCGGACGCGGTGATCAGCTGCAATGCCTGCTCGCAAGGCTACGCATGCTCAATAAACACCCCATCCAAATTTGTGCATCCAGTGCAACTGTCCCCGAAATTCAACGCATTACACGATCTTTTTTAGGCCCCGAAGGACGCATGATCTCCTGCCCGCAAGGCGCACGCGATATCCGGGCTTCCATACAGATTATTCATAACGATACGGCCACCGCACTCGATGAAACCGTCGGCGTCATCGAATCCATGCTGCTCGAATCGCCCACCCGAAAGATCATTATCTTCTGCAATGCGCGCGCAAACGTCGAAAATATCGTTCACGCACTGCGCGCACGACCAAGACTGGCTTCTATTGTCTTTGCACACCACGGCAGCCTTTCTAAAGACGAACGCCTGAGAACAGAACAACAATTCCTGCGCGCAAGAAACGCCGCTTGCGTAGCAACAAGTACACTCGAACTCGGTATCGATATTGGAGACGTTGACCGGATTATACTGATCGGGCCTCCTCCCGATGTTTCTTCACTCATTCAACGTATCGGCCGCGGTAACAGAACGCAAAATGTCGCCCATGTCTGCTGCCTGGCAGACTGCGAATTCAGTGCACAACGTTTCCTGCACCTCGTGGAATGTGCCAAAAAAGAATTGCTTTTCCCAGACCCTGTGGCGTTCCGACCTACAACACTCGTTCAACAAGCACTGTCCATTTGCTTGCAAAATCCACAATGTTGGATCGGTAAACAAGCCCTATATGACCGCCTGGCAGAAAACGCCAAAGCCATGTACACTTTACAAGACTGCGCCATCACACTCGATCTGATGGTTCAAAATGGTCTGCTGCGTAAAGTGGAACGCGGACGTTATGTCCCCGAAGCGAAAACACAGTTTATGTTTCAGCGCGGTTATATGCACACCATGATTGCCGACAAAGCCGAAACCGATGTCGTGGACAGCGTCACAGGACGTACCATCGGCTCCGTTTACCTCCGGCAATCCAGCAAAAATGCCATCGCAGAAGGCGCAGATATCAACCTGACACTGGGCGGTAATTCGCATGCTGTGTCATACATGAAAGATAAAAAACTCTTTGTCAAACGCACCGATGAATCAACTAGCTTGGGATTCATGGCACTTGAACCCCCACGATATTCCCTCGCTTTGGCCCGCGATTTCGCCCAGTTTATGCATGTGCCGCTTGACGCTTTCTACATCAAATGTGTCCCCGCAACGCTCGATTTATCTCGAGAATTTACACCGCGTCTGGGCGATGAACTGCGCCCGGAATTCGCCTTGCCGCCAGAACATATTCCCCCTGGCTACGAATTCCATATCCACCATTTCTTAGGCACCATCGGCAGTTTGCTCATCCAGAATTTCTTCGAACGCAACGGCAATACCGTCAAACGTGGTTCGCGTTCGCCCTTCTTCCTGCGCCTCTTGCTCAAACCCACCATCACATCATTCCCAGATGAAGAACGTTTAATGACACAATTTGAAGTCTATATTCGTTCCAATGTACAAGCATTCGCACGACTGCTGCAACCTGGGCCCTGGTTTAATATTGTTTCCGAAGATATGGCACTCCGTTGGCTTCTCGAATCGATCGATCTCAGAATATACGCTAAAGCACTGGCCAATCTTCCCATCATACTGGTCTAATCTTGAAAAATACCGCCATGTCCTCGTTACAAAAGCTCTCCCAAATTCTGTCCGATGTCCAGGACACTGCCCTGCAGCTTCATGAGCGTTCCGAACAAGATGGTGTCGTCCCGATTCTCGATTTTGAACGCAGTATTTTGCCTTATAACCGAAGATTCTCGGATGAAGTGCGAGCTACCATGCTCTGGAACTTCCTGCTCTTCACTGAACCACGCATTACAACGCAAAAAAAGTTTCAAACCTCTCTCAGTGCACGACTGAATCGACCAGAAGCCGCACTCGTTGTGCGCCAACTCATGTGCCGGCCACCACGCGCATGGAGCTATCGATGCTCCTATCAAAAAGCTTTTGTACATGCACTCACCGGCCCCAATCACCAAATTGAAATCTCTGTGGATGGCTGTCTTGATGCCTCCGGTTCCACAGAAACCGTCGATCATGTCTATGCACTCGGCTGGATTATCACCTACGAAGATAAAACTTTCTTCATCTATGCCGCCACGCTGACACTCGATCAAATCCGAATCATGGAAATGATCTCCCCATTCCCAAAACAACTCAATGCCGATGACTTTTGGGAAGAAAGCCTTTTTGAAATCTTGCGTTCTATCTTCGAAGCCACGCCCCTTGTCACCCTTGGCAATCAAAAAGCTCTAGAATCTACCGATTACAATCCTGAACAGCGTCACCATGTGCTGCAGCGTATCCTGACTACAACATTGGCTGCTGCCAATTATCGTAATGCAACGCCTTTTCATGTTGTCGTTGCAACACAAACGCCGGATGAAATTGTCGAACATGCTGCGCAAATCGTTGCCGCAAACATCGGCACCACACGAAGAACAACCTACACCACATTAGTGCGCAATCGATTCCTCGAAGCTTGCGGCTGTGATCCCGATGGCAATATGCCCAGAGCACACATCTCTTTGCTGACATCCGATCCCATCGCACTGTTGCTCCTGCCTGATGATCACCCCGTATTTACCAAACTCAGTGCCCGTGACAGCATCAAACAGGCACTTGCATACGATGAGCAAAACAACTCACACGATATCAAAGACGCTTTCGAAATCTATCAACGCGAAAGACGATGGCTGGCATCTTTCCCATGCTTCGATTTCAGTAATGAAACACACGCGGTAAAATTCGGAATTCCTATCCAAACCCTCCAAACCATCTTTGAACCGCGCCTCTTTACCGCACAACTCCCCATCACACCGCAAGACGATGTCCTCCGTCAGCTTCAGACAAAATTCGGATTCTATCAACCCGATACCCCATTGCCGACATTCGATGCCGTCCTGCGAGCTTTGACACACCGGTCTTTCCAAACAAACGGAAACATGAGCGATATCGTCACTTGGCTCATCAATTGCTGTTCACGATGGCGTTACTGCATGACCGAAATCGAACCCGATGCCACAAATACACAAAGAACAGTCAATCAAACCAACCAAAAACTCCTCAAAAAAGGTCTCCAAGGGTTGGCAAATATGTTTAAAAAGACCTGATTTTCCCCAAGATTCCAGAAAGCAAAGCCCCACACTATCGGTTTGGGGCAGCGCTTATTTTTTGCCAATACTGATGATATCGACGCGTACAGGCACAACACCGGCACGAATCATATCCAAAAGATATGCAGAACCGTAGGACATATCGATAATACGACCGTCGATAAAAGGTCCTCTGTCGTTGATACGCACCACGACACTTTTGCCATTTTCTTCATTGGTCACAACAACAATCGTTCCGAATGGCAATTTTTTATGTGCTGCAGACATGCCGTACATATCATAAATTTCACCATTGGCCGTATGATTGCCGTTTAATCCAGGTCCATACCAGCTGGCCTTACCCTCCAAATCATATTTGCGGCTGTCCGGATGCTTCGGATAACCTGCAGCAGCCCAAGCTTCATAAGCGGCATTCAATGCCGGATCGCCATAAATTTTAGACGGATCTCGTTTTTGAGAAACCGCCCCGGAACTTTGAGCCTGTACAGCAGACGAAGCCGAAACCACTTGCCCCGGCTGTGTCGTGGTTGACGCACATGCCGTCAACAAACCAGAAACAAACAATATCAAAATAAAACCGAGATGACGCATGTTTCAACCGCCTCTTCTATGCAATATCTGAAATTCGAGAGAAATCCCCCACTATCCAAATACCACACAAGAAAAGGCGATCAAATTTCAGCCAAAATTAGGATTCAGCATCTGCTGCTGCATCTTCCATCAACGGCGTAAAGGCTTCCAACATCGATTCCAGCATCGTGATATTGTCTTTATCAATGCAAACCTTGACAGTCGGCATGTCTTCAAGGGTTTGATCTGTCCCAGGAAGAGCTGACGGCACCGATTCACAGGTATAACCATCATCGACTCGACAATCCTCATTCGTTGTGCAGGATTTCGAACACATGACATAACCACCGGAAATCTGGTTTTCCATGCCATAATCAAGCATCACACTGCCGGCTGGGCATGTTGCCGCTTTAGCTGCAGCATAATCGCCGGCATTCAGCTTGCCAAAGAAAGCATTCATATCCATGCCTTCCATCTCGCCGGTGACACTCATCGCACCCACGGTGCAATAACCCTTGCCGGCTTCAAACTTCAAACCCGGCTTCAAAATATGCTCATTTAACAGTGCCATCGCCTGTTTCAATGTCGCAGGTATTTCTAAAGACTCCATTGTTGGATCACCGATAATACCCGCAATCGACGAAAGACCTGTCGTAAACTTCACCTCTGAATCACGTACACAGCCCAAGGTCATCCCTTCAGGTACCACGACATTTTCACATCCCTTGATGCTGTCGCCGGCAAAGAAATTGGGCCCTGTTGTATCATCGCCTTCACGGAAAAAGAGATCGAGAAAAACCAAAGCTTCTGCTGGAATCATATCCGAAGGGATCATTGCCTTCACCTCTGCGGCAGTAATGACATTATTGCAATTATCCCCCACGCAGGTACACGGTTCACCAATGCCACCGCCCGTCGGAACAGGCGTATTATCCACCACACAAGTCGGTGTATCGCCATTCATTTCACAAATTTCATTCGCCTGACAAGATTCGGATGAAATCTCCTTGCCCTGCTCATCGCAGATGACTTTTTCACGGCCATTGCTACAGTGAGATGTACATTTTTCCTTACATTGGCCATTATCACAGACCTTATCCTGACAATCATTTTCACTTTTGTTTCCATTGATGCAAACCCAAGCAACGTTGCCAGTACATCCCACGGTTCCATTTTCACAGCTGTTATCCGTGTCAGAATTGCCGTCGCCCGGATTCTCATTGCCGGGATTTTCGTCGCTCGGATTGTCATCCGCAGGTTTGGCCTGACATGCTGGACCATTATCCCCCATCACACAGACTTGGCCGCTCGTACTGCAGTCTATGATTTGATAAATGCCATCGACACAAGTATTGGCTTTATCGCCATCACATACCGCTTCGGCAGGATCGCAAGCCATACCATCCAAAATTTCACCGACAGTTTCTTCATCGCACGCAGAAATGCTCAAACAAAGTGAAGCCAGTGCCGACAACATAAGAAATTTATTACGCATGATTTCTATCTCCACAAGTTTCAAAGGATTTCAGAAAAAAATGAAGTAATGACAAATTGGGCGTTGCGGGCGAAGCCCGCATGGGGGGTAGGCGCGTATTGGCGCGCGGCTATGCCGGCCTTCATGGCCGTCATACGCCTTGCGTTGCGCGGCTATCTCACTAAAGTTCGATACGCCGCGCAAATAGCGCCGAAGGGGGGCTTGCCCCCCCCCCCAAAAATAAAAAACAAAATCTCAGTAAGTCCCATTGCTCTCTCGCGTTCCACTGCCAAAACATTGAGACACAAAATGACAAAAGGCGCGTTTGTGTAGTTCAAAATCGACCACAATTCAAACGCGCCTTACAATATTTTAAGAAATAATCTTACCAGAACGGCGTCACCGTAATGTTATCACCCATGAACTCGAAGTTCTTGGCATTTTGACAAATCTTGACACCATTCTTCTCAAGGCAGGAAACTTCGCCTGCAGTATTGCAATCGGCATTGGTATTGCACATCTTGGTGCAGGTTTTGTTCGTCAGAGTATGCTTGGCCAACAGAATGGTCTGATCAAAAACGGATTCCACAAGGGCACTGCCCGACGGACATGTTGTCAGTTTACTGACATCACCATATGCAATGGTTCCGCACAAATCGCCAATACCGCTTTTCTTCTTACAGCCAACCGCTGAAATGGCACAATAGCCTGCAGGGAAATAAACGGCAGGTGCCAGATCGCTTGTAATCGTCGTCAAACATGCCAATGCACCGCCAGGATAGGACGCAACATCAATATTGTCACAACCATTGATGGTTGCATTTTTCGTAGGTGCCGGAAGCGGCACACCCATGGCTTCACAGCCGCTGCCAGTACAACTGCAAGGCGCACCAATCCATTGATCCTGGGTATTGATAGTTTTTTCGACACACGCAGGTTTGCCATCTTCGGTGCCGCACATCTGCGTTGATGTGCAAGCTGTTGTTAAAAGCGCGTTGTTTTCACAAAGTGTCAAACTGTTATTTTCGCATTTGTTGTCTGCTGTGGTGCATTTAATTTCGACGCAAGCCGGTTTACCCTCGGCATCGGTACCGCACATGGTATTGCCCGTACATGCCGTTGTCGTCAAAGCGTTATCGGCACAAAGGGTTAAGCTGTTATTTTCGCATTTGTTATCGGCATCTGTACAAACAGGAACAACGACCTTTTCTGTACACGAAGCGGTGCCATCGGGATTGCATTCATACCCTTCGCCACAATTCTGCGAAGTCATGCTGCCATTTGTACAAGTAAACAAAATGCCATTTTCGCATTTATTATCGCTTTCTGAGCAAGTAACATCAGCTTTTAAGACACAGGCAGGTCGGTCTTCAACGGTGCCACACTCTTCATTTTCTTTACATGCATGGGTGGTAATCATGCCATTCGTGCAAGTTGTCAGCGTATTATTTTCGCATTTGGCATCGGCTTCGGTACATTGGGGTTGGACACAAGCCGGTTTACCATCGGCATCAGTGCCGCAAACGAGGCCATCGGTACAAGCCGTTTTTGTCAAATTGCCATCCACACAGAGGGTCAGCACGCCGCCAGCACAGTTGTTATCGTCCTCAGAGCAGGTTGCCGCCTTCACACATGCCGGTTTACCCTCGACGATGCCGCAAACTTCATCTTCGGCGCATGCCGAATCTTTCATGGTGCCATCAGCCTGACACTCCGAAAGCGTACCTTCCAAGCACGTGTTCAGAGCTTCTGTACATTTATCAACGCATGCAGGTTTGCCATCGGCATCGGTGCCACACATCTGAGTATTGCTGCACGGCGTTTCAATCAGTCCTGTTTCGCCGCATTTTGTCAATATGCCATTTTCACACTTGTTCTCGGCATCTGTACAGCTGGGTTCTACAACGGGTTTATCGACACATGCCGGCACACCATCGATCTCGCCGCATTCTTTATTCTCCCCGCAAGACACGAGTGTGGTGGTATTATTGTCACAGCTCAACAGGACGCCGTCCACACAAGCAGGTTCGCAATTCGTATTACCTTCCGGTTCTTTTTCAATGCACTTGGCCGCAAAACAAATCTTGCCCTTTGATGCGCAATCTTCGATTTCATAAAAACCGTCTACGCAGGTAATGGCAACATCTCCACCGCATCGATCTTGTCCCTTCAAGCAGTGAACCTCAGTGGTAATATTTTCAACCGGTACTTGCTCATCTTCGCAAGCCATCAAACCAATCGAACATGCCGTCAGTGCGGATATCATCCAAAATTTCTTTTTCATATTCCCAAATCCTTGGCTTTGATGCCCAAAGGCATCAGATTCAACTTCCTTAAAATTTAGAACGGTGTCACCGTAATTTCATCGCCTAAAAATTCAAAATTTTTCTCATTGTAACAGAAACGTGACCCAAGTTTTTCAACACATGTCATCTCTCCGGCTGTATTGCAATCGGCATCTGTCTGACAAGTTTTGACGCACGTCTTATTCGTAATCTTCGCTGGAGTTCCAACGATACTATAGTTAAAAACAGAAGCCACCAATGTGCTGCCATGCGGACATGAATTCATATTTTCGGCATCCCCATAGGCTACGAAACTGCACATACTGCTGTTTTCACATCCTACGGCCGAAATCGCACAATAACCTTGCGGGAAATAAGTCGGCGGTGCAGTCATCGCCTGGCTCTTGGGAATCGTCTGAAGACATGCCACCACACCGCCTTCAGCTTCAGTAATATCGACATTTTCACAGCCGACAATAGTTCCATTGCCTTGAGGAACAGGCAAAGGAATTCCTAATACAGCACAGCCTTCACCTTCGCATTGACAGGCATTGCCAATCCATTGAGTTTCAGGCGGAGGAACAACATTTTTGACACAAGCCGGATTGCCGGCTTCGTCCACACCACAAACCTGATTGGCTTCACATGCCGAAGCTTTAAATTCACCATCCTGACAAATCGATAAAATACCATTTTCGCATTTGTTGTCGGCTTCTGTACATGCACCTGCATCACCCTTACGTACACAAGCTGCAATGCCGTCTACAAAACCACATTCTTCGTTTGCTGCACATGCATGAAGCAGCAAACGACCATCTGTACAAACTCTGAGCTTGCCATTCGTACAGGTGTTATCGGCACTCGTACATGCAGGTTTCGTCTCTGGCTTTTTGACACATGCAGGTGTTCCAAAATCATCTACACCGCATTTTTCATCCGCTGCACAAATTGTTGTCTCAATCTTGCCATTTGAACAAATGGAAAGATTGCCATTCGTACAGCTGTTATCTTTGCTGGTACAGGCATTAGGATCGGGCTGACATGCCGCATCCACACAAATCTGTCCTCGCAGACCGCAATCAATCTGAAGCATACCATTGACACCGCAGAAATGTGCAATCGTCCCCGAACATGTATTCATCGATACATCGCATGCCGGATTCTCAGGGATGTCATTGTTATCTGATTCTTCATCACACCCGGAAATCAAGCCTGCAGCCAAACCTAACATTAAAAATTTATGCAAATACTTCATAATTCTCTTTTGGCAAGGGCGCATCAGCGCAAAAAACGCCTACCAAACGAGTATCCTCTCAAAATATTCAAATGATTTCATACAGGTTTGCAGGATTCCAAAGGGGCAATCCCCATATGGCACGGCGTACGCCAAATCACCAAAAGCTTACAAAATGGTAAGTGGCAAGGACGAAAAAATGAACAATCGGCTCACCATTTCGCCCCCAAAAGTTCAGCAACCAGCACCCGGCTCACCCAACAAAATCGCCCATGGTTGCGGGATTCCAAAGGGCACTGCCCTTTGGCAGGTTTCCAAAGGGCGGCGCCCTTTGGCAGGGTCAAAAGCAAAGCCCCGGCGTGGTTTGGGGATCAGCCCCCAAAAAAACATCAAGGAACTTCTGGTTTTACGGTCAGCAGTACAATCTGGCATTTGCCATACCTGCGTGTTTTCAAAATATCAAAGCCTTCGGGAATTTCGAGGTTATCGGCAGCATCTAATTCGACAGAAACAATAGACGAAGGACGCAAAAGATGACGATTTAACAAAGCATTTAATGTCTGCGGCATCAAATCAGCAGCATACGGCGGATCGCAAAGCACGATATCATATTGTCGGCCTTCCAGCTTAAACCAGATATCCGGTGTGGCCCCTTGAATCGCTTGCACATCTTCACCGGCTCGCAAGGTTGCGATATTCTTTTTCAAAAAGGCGAAGTGTGTGCGATCTTTTTCAATAAAGTCGATATGTGCAGCACCACGACTCCAAGCTTCAAGTCCAAGCAGACCTGCGCCTGCAAAAGGATCAAGAATACGACATCCTTCCAACGTTCCAAATTCACTCAGGAGCATTGAAAATAATGCTTCGCGCACTCGCACGAGTGTAGGCCGCACACCCAATCCTTCCGGAACCTGGAGTTTGGCACCTTTGCGTTTTCCGGCAATAATCGCTGGCATTTTTACCCTCTTTTTCCGCGATTCGGCGGCATCATCGTTCGGCGTCGAACAGGATGTGTCAGCTCGTTTTTAGATTCAGCCTTTTGAAGCGCAGCATCTTCCAAATTGGCTTGATGAGCTTTGACTTTGCGCGGCATGCGCGCCAAAGGCGAACTGTCTGATGGCATTTCCGACGCGGAAATTGGACGCGGTTTCACCAAAGTACGACGTTTCAGACGCGATTCCTCGCGAGGAGAATGAACCGGCTGTTCAATCACTTCAGCTTCACGCGTTTCTTCTGACGACGCTGAACCTCGGGGAACTCGACGGCGCACATTTAATGCAGTCTCCACACGACGCACTCGCGTGGACGGTGTTTTAGCCGTCGTGCGCGGTCTAGTCTGCGTTTCCACTTCACAAGCTGCACTCGGATCCGCATTCAGATAAAACTTTGCGGGTTCAAGCGGAAATTCATAATCCCCGGCATCCACTTTGGCCTGAATCTCATCCGTCACAGGCACAAAATCATGCGGCGTAATGCGCTGTGATTCCCCGTTTTCATACGTCACAACAAGCTCTTCGCGCAGGGTATCGATATCTGTAATCCGTCCCACCCCCCAACGCGTAAACACGCGACGTCCTTTTTTAGGTAATGCGCGTCTCTCCTTCATATAATCGCAGTATTCGTAGCTCATACAGCAATACAAACGACCGCAAACACCGCTGATACGTTTGGGATTCGTGGCCAATCCTTGAGCACGCAGCTGTTTCACTGCAATAGGATCAAATTGACCTAAAAAACGACCGCAGCACAAAAGCTGACCGCAAGACCCTAATCCGCAAATCAACCCCGTGCCATTGCGCAAACCAAGCTGATACATCTCAACTCTGAGTTTGAGCTGACTGGCTAAAAATGCCACCATTTCCCGAAAGTCAACGCGAACATCAGATGCAAAATTAATGGTAATATTCTTATGATCATGACTCAAATCAGCCGACAAAACTTTCATCTGAAGATTTTGTTCAATGGCGTAATTGGAAGCCAACTCATGAGCACGCTTTTCAATAAGCGCATTTTGCGCATCCACATTTTTGTCATCATCTGAAGCAATGCGAATGACAAAAGGCAATGAATTAATTTCTGCCACACGACGATACCGATAACCGACTGTCGTCGCCAACAAAATATTTCTGTGTACACGAATCAACACAGCAGTATTAGGTTCAAGCCGAATCCCGCATGTATTGACTTCAACAAGCCGCTGCGTGCGAGCCAATCTGACCTGAATGACTTCATAAAGATGCGCCTGACCGTCAAAGGCCTGACGAATAGGGCGACCGTCTGAATGTTTGGGCGGCTCACGGTCAGATGTATTGCGTTTCCCCCCCATACATGGCGCATGTCTTGAACCAAAACGCTGTGTGTTGCGTTCTTCCTTATTAGAATGCGTCAGTTCTGCGGCACATGGCCGCATACACGAGGGATTGTCAGTACGCTGCGAACGCTGCTGCGGACGATTTTCCAAACGTTCTCGCGAGTCCGGTTTAGAACCAGCCTGCAAATTGTCACGATTTGAACGTTCATCAGTGTTTCGATCGGTCCTAGACATATCGGTTCTAGGCGTACGACGTTCAAAACTTTGAGACTTATCGCGATAACTGCGTGAATCGGTGTGTCTATCGTCTGTACGGCCGGGACGATTGTTGCGACGTTCAAAT
>JAGBXG010000311.1 GCA_017629415.1 Pseudomonadota bacterium
AGTACTGACGGAGATAACCGCGAAAATAATGAAACCGTCTCCCTCTCCGGACGACGCCCCCCTGTTCCACCCCCTATGCCCGCAGGCGGAATGATGGGACAAGGACGGATGCTCCGTGACGGCGAAATTATTGTCACAAACGATTTCCTCAGCGAAATGCTCCCAGGCGGAAAAAATGATGAAGCTCGTGATCTCGCTGCCATCAAATTCAACGATAACGAATGGTACAAACAAGTCTTCAACGAAGATTACTTTCGTACCGTTCCAAGAAGCTCACCTCGTCAAACAGAACGTGAAGCCAAATTCATTATCGATAGACTCGGCATCGAATCCGGTGCGCGTGTCCTCGACCTCTGCTGCGGCTTCGGACGACATGCCATCGAACTCTCGAAACGAAAATACGAAATGGTCGGACTCGACCTCTCCATGGTCATGCTCAAAAAAGCTCTCGCCGATGCACAAGCTCGTAATATGGCCATCAAATTCGTACATGGCGATATGAGAAAACTCACATTCAAAGCCATCTTTGATGCCATCTATAACGTTCAAACCAGCTTCGGCTATTTTGACGATCTCAGTAACTTTAAAGTCCTTCAAGGCATCCATCGCGCCCTGAAACCCGGCGGCGTCTTCCTCATCGAAACCGTAAACAGAGATTTCATCGTCAATGAACTGCCCCTCAGATTGTGGTGGCAAGGACATGAATGCAAACTCCTCGAAGAAATCGACCTCGATTACCTCTCCGGTGTCCTCAAAGTTCAACGCTCATTCGTGTTCGATACCGTCAACCGCGCTCCTTGGGAACAGAAGATTCAAATTCGTCTCTATACGGCAAATGAAATGAGAGCTCTCCTCATGAGAGCCGGTTTCAACGTCCTTGAACTCAGCGGCGATTACTCTTTACCAGGCGCTCACTTCGGTTCAACAAGTCCGAAAAACATCTTCGTTGCCGAAAAACCTGTCAAATAAAATATTGACAATCCTAGACTTTAAAAAAAACCGGTCAAAACCTGACCGGTTTTTTTTGTTCTTAGACACATTCAATCATGACACTTTTGACACTTCAAAACTGACAAATTCAAAAAAAATGTATCTCGACAAAAAATTTGGCACTTTTTTCAAATTTTTGCCCCAATTAATAAGCAAAACATTCCACTTCATGCCAACTGGAGGTTTTGCATGGTTTCCTCAAATTCATCATTTCACGATTTTATCAGCTTACTCTGCGACAAATGGAATCTCATACCCGCAGCATCTGACTGCTTGGATGACTCTAAACTACGCCCTTTTCAAGCCACATGCTCTTGGGGACGCATCGTCCTCTTTCACCCCGCAGTTCCAGCCCCACAAAACTGGCCTAAACTCTTCACTCAAATCCACAACTGCGTCATCATCCACCTCTCCGAAGACCTGAAATACATCGATGTCTGCGCACAGTCCCTATTAGACAATGAGCCCATCATCGCCTCACACTTGAGTTGGAAAAATAACGACGATTTGTGGAAACTCGGAAATGCTCAAAACTATACAGACTTCTGTTTCATGTTGTCTGATAAATTCGGAAAATCCTATTTGGAGAAAAAATTCGTCGCAGACTTCAGACGCCAAACCCGAAAATTAGCTGCGGCATGGACTGAATTGCCCGAGACCTTTGAAAATGATCGTCATGCGCTGGCTTTAAATACTTTGTTACGCCTTCTGTTCATCGCTTTCTTGGCAAACCGGGGAACTCTCGATGGCAGACCCCATTTTCTGCAGGAAGAAGCCCAAAAATGCGACCTTGCCAACCAAAGCATATACCGCCATCTGATCCAGCCGTTGTTTTTTGAAACCCTTAACCGCCCTTATCATCAAAGACCCCAACGCGTAAAAAAATTCGGCAATATTCCCTTCTTAAATGGAGGACTTTTCACCCCCAACACCATCGAAATCAACGCACATCAATTAGATGTCCCAAATGCCGTTTTTTTAGAAATTGTTGAAACACTGTTCAACCGCTACACATTTAATGCCGAGTACAATCCTCAGATACGCCATATCAGCCTGGACCCATTGATGATTGGCCATGTCTTTGAATCCTTGATGAGCCGCCAACAACGTTCCGCAACTGGAACCTTTTATACCCCCATGCCTTTGGCAAGACAGCTCGTTCAAGCTACGTTCAAAACTTATCTTTCTAAAGCCTGCAGCCTGTCAGCCGCTCAAATCGAAGCTATCATACAGCATGATTTCACCACGCTCGATGCCCAAACTGCCGCACATATCTATAAAATTTTATCCGACATCACCATCTTAGATCCCGCCGCAGGGAGCGGTGCCTTTCTGCAATGTGCCTTTGAACAGCTTCACGGAATGCGTACAGCATTAGCCACATTCCTCAACATGCCAATCAATCAAGGAGATCTGGCAAGACAAATCCTAGCCCGCAATCTGTTCGGTGTCGATATCATTCCCATGGCCAATCAGCTTTGTGAACTCAGATTGTGGCTGGAACTCATCCGGCATTATCCGAAAAATGCTGAAATTCCTCCATTGCCCAACCTCGATATGAACATTCTATGCGGCGACACATTGGCTGATCTCAGCCAATACAGCACCCTCCTGAACATTCCACCATCCCATACGGCTCAACTCCCGCATCTCAAACGCCGATATCGATTGTCATCCGGAAAAACCAAAAAAAAACTGGCTAAACAAATCGAAAACGAAACAAGAGAGTCAGCCAAAACACTTTTCAACGCCCTGATTTCCGCTTGTGACAAAGAAACTGAACGCATAAACACGCAAAAAAATCTATTTTCTGAAATGCCAAAGCCTACATTCAAACAAACGGCACGCATCGCTTTGTTGAAACAACAAAAACAACGCTTACAACGCATTCTTCAAGATGATGACATGCTGCCAGGATTCAGCTTTGATCTGCATTTTGGTGAAATTCTCGAGCAAGGCGGCTTTGATATCATTATCGGCAATCCTCCCTGGTTTTCACTTCATACCTTGCCCGCCGATATCCGCCACGTCCTAAAGCAGCTCTATCGTACAGCAGCTCCGATAAATACCGGCAAATCACAATCTCCCGACATCAGCGCACTGTTCGTCGAAAAATCTATCCGATGTACCAAACCAGGCGGATTCATCGCCATGTTAGTCCCAAACAAACTCTTTCATGCACCCTCTTACGCCGCTTTTCGTTATCATATTCAAAGCACAACCCATCTTATTGAACTCAAAGACTGGTCTCACGCCCACCACAATACATTCCAAGCCGCTGCTTATCCCGCATCGATTATCCTCGAAAAAGCAGCAAATAAACCTCAAGAACCTGAAACCTGCAAATCCAGCGATTTAATCAAACATCTGCCCTCGGCCGTTCCGCATGCCATTTTCCAGGCATCAGCACCAACCATTCAAGAAAAGTTTGAAATACACCGAGGAATCTGCACAGGCGCAAATCATCTTTTTATCGGTAAATGCCATTCCATTCTCGATAAGGATACAGTGCTTTTTGAACCCAAACGGGAACGTTTGTCAGAAAGGGGGCCAAGCCCCCTGCGGCGCTATGCCGAAAACGTTCAAAAGAACGTTTCTGCGGCATACGCGCCTACCCCCGATGCGGGGCCATGCCCCGCAACACCCCATGCCACACATCATTCATCTCCAAATCCTCAAAATATCGGCTTCCCCATCGAATCAGCTTTAATTCACCCCATGCTGCGCGGAACCGATATCAGAGGATTTCAATCCAACACTCAATATTCCATCATCTGCACACATGATTGGACACACCCCCGTCAACCACTCAAAAACTTACCCCCATTGGCTGAAAAATGGTTTCAAGCAAACAAAGAACATCTTTCACGTCGAAAAATCAGCCGTAAAAAGCCGCTAC
>JAGBXG010000312.1 GCA_017629415.1 Pseudomonadota bacterium
CAGTTGTGTGAACTTGAGCGGTAATAGTGAAATTGAAAACAAAGTTTGAATGCCCGACAGTGGCACGTGTGAATCTTGTTTAGATTTAGATGGCGATGGTCAAGGTTTTGGTGATTGCCCAGTGCCTGGTTATGACTGTGATCCTGGAAATCCAGATATTTATTATACGACTGATTTGCCGAAGGTATGCACACACGATGTCACAGATACGAACTGCAATGGCAAGATTGATACTTTTGAATTATTAGGCAGTAATGAGCATTGTCGTTTTTGTAATGATGTGTGTTCAGCTTCCAGTACGGCTTTAAATATGACGCGTCACTGTGAATTGATTTCAGGCAAAGAGATTGATGATTATGCATTTTCGAGTTTTAATGCATCAGACGAAAATACCTATTTGACGCAATGCAGTGATACTTGTGCGGATGGTTGGGGTGACTGCAATCGAGATTATCAAGATGGTTGCGAAGTGAATTTGATTGATCGTGACAATGACAAATATGGCGGTGTCAAATATAGTCATGATGATGATAAAGATGGCTATGGCAAGATAGACGACTCTGGCTATTCCTATGTGTATTGCTGTGGTTATGATACAAGCAATTGTTATGCTTATCAGAATTCACTGTATATTCAGCAAGATATTCTGCAAGGGAATTGGGAGCGGCCTGATAACGATGTTTGGATGAATGTGCAAAATGGTTCTGAGTGGATATCCCCTGATCTTGCAGACTGTAATGATGATAGCGAGTTTTCTTATGTTGGTAATGCAGAAATATGTGATGGCCAAAACAATACTTGTGATAATAAGTATCAAGATGGGAGTGATGATATTTATATAGACAACCGTAATTCTCATGAAATTAAGCTTGGCGGAGAATGTAATGTTTATAACAACCAAGGTTCCGTATGCGCAAAAGGTAAAGTCGGATGTATTAAAGGAAATAATGAAAAATATGAGATGAAATGTATTGCGGAGATTGCACAAAAAGAAGGGGAGGAACCAGAAGGGGATAAACAATTGTGTGATGGCATCGATAACAATTGCAACGGCGAGGTTGATGAAAGTTATGAGCCGAGTTTTACGAGTCTGAGTCAAAATAATAAGGATGGTTCTATTGATATATGTAAATATAGAATAACTCAGTGTTTGAATGGCAGTGTGTATGATAAGGATGGTGGTCTTCAAGTGTTTACCAAGCGAGATTATGATTTTTATGGCGATGGTATCGATTCGAACTGTGATGGTTATGATTTTGATGTAAGCAAGGCTATCTTTATTGCTCAAGGTGGCGAAGGAGCTGAGAATGGTAGTGATTCTAATTCGGGTTTGATGAATAATCCTGTGAAATCTTTGCAAAAAGCGCTTGATCTAGCGTGCCCAGAAACAAACTCAAATTATTTTTGTCAGGATATCCTTGTAATGAAATCGGCTGCCGAGGACAGTACCAAATCGAGTGAACCAGGTAATTGGGCATCAAAAGGTTCTATTGAAGTACGCACATTTAGTACAAATCATAATCTTTATGCTAGCCATGAGCGTTTAAGTGTCATCATATCCGACGACAGTTCCAAGGAGAATAAAAACACCGTTGCGGTCGACACACACTTGAAAGAGTATAGTTGTACCGCAAATGGATGTATGAACAATTACTTGTTGCCGGATGAATTGGTTCCGCCTGAAGCAGTTCGTATTTATGGCGGTTTTGAATCTTTTGAAGATTTAAAACGGTCAGATAATACCACTACAGTTTACTCATATCAATATGATCCTGATAAAAAATCAGATCACATGTTTGCGCTTGTAGCAGGCAATGGTGAGTATCCGCTCTCGCTTAAACTGGATAGTGTTCCGCTTATACTTAATAGTAAGCCGATTCCTGGAACTGAAAAGCAAGATGATAAAACAGTGAGCATAAATGCGGATTTACAAAACGGTTTGATGTTGGTGGGGTTGACCTGCGGTAAAAAAGGTTGTCGGCATTTGACGCTGAATAAGTCCTCAATTACGGTTACGGGAAATACAGGACGTAATAATTCCGAAATGCCACATGAAAGTAATATTTGGAAGAAGGAGCATATGCAAGGTATTCAAGGGCAAAGCTTCTATTCGGATTGGAGTAATTATAAAGAAAATTGGACTGGTTTTGAAACAAATCGCAAACAGAATACAATGTTTTATGATTACTATAGTAAAGCAGATCGTCGTTGGAGTTCAGTTCCGTCCAGTACTTATAATAGTGTGAAGTGTCCCGATGGTTCGTCACCTCGTGGCGGTGCGCCTGCGTCTTGGTGTTGTAGGGGGCAATGTGGTCCTGATTATGCTAAATCTAAAAATGGCGAGAATGGAACTGGAAGTGGTCATGGCGGTGATGGCTTAGAACTAAGCATATCAGGAAGTGGTTGTAATGAATCTGATTGGTATGAGGGGAAAGGTGCAGTTAACACGTATGAGCGATATAAAAACGGTAGCGGTACGTATGTTATGGGGGCTAATGGCGGTCACGGAGATGGTGGTGCTGGTGGTAAAAATCAGGATGTAGCCTGTACCAAAAACTATTTGACGGATGGATTTTATGTGAATTGTGACACCTCTAAAGCGAATGGCAAGCCTGGTCAAGCTGGCGGTGGCGGCGGTGGTGGTGCGATTCATCAATGCTTTAGACATAAAAACTATGGAAACCCTGCATGGATTCATGGTGGCGGCGGTGGAGCTGGCGGCTGTGGCGGTTATGGCGGTATGGCCGGTGGTATGGGTATATCGGCAACCGGTTTGATTTTGAATCCGCCTGCAAGTACATCGAATAAATTTTCATATCACAATTTGGGTTCACAAGTATCAGCTAACGCCGGAAGTGGTGGTTCGGCTCAAGCGGGGCAAACTGGCGTTTACGGCGGTTGGCGTGGTGATGGATTTGGATATGGGAAAGAAGGTCTAGCAAATGTTGACATGCATTGTCACAGGGCAACTGCTGGCGGTGTAGGAGGTACTGGCGGTGGCGGTGGCGCAGGTGCAAATGGCGTAAGCGGCGAAGCCTTCGGGGTTGTATTTATCGATAAGAATAAGATTAATGTAAATACCGACAAATCAACGTTAGAAAGTTATGGGTATGAATATACTGATTCATTGGCAGCGCTTTTGGCAGATCCTGGCAAAGCTGGTGTTACGGTAAGTACTCAAAACAATGGCGGCAATGGTGGCGCTG
Source organism: Pseudomonadota bacterium (assembly GCA_017629415.1). The sequence continues at coordinate 3,207 of JAGBXG010000312.1, forward strand.
GGAAAAGTGGTATGAATCCTACTAATCATGAATTTGCTGGAACCGCAGTACTATCATCTAACGGTGGACAGGCGGCGAATGGAACCTCGATGGAGACAAAGGGTCATTCGAAAACAATCGAGTTCCTGCAGAATAGTAGTTTCTAGGCAGAGTGTTCTTTGTTTAGGGACTACCTTCCTGCGATATGTGGCATAAAGTTTTAAGTTCTTTAGCTTTATGTCGATGCGCGGGGGGGTAGTCCGCGTATGTTTTATCTATTAAGATGGGGGTTTCCACATCTCAATAGATAAAACATAGCGGCGTAGGGGGTGCGCCCCCTTTAAAAGTTATGTTTGCGATGGATTGAATCCGTTTTATGGATGAAAAATAAGACTTGTTGCGGTGACGAAGCCGTTTGAGGAGCTTTTATTCTATGAAAAAACGCCATTGGGTAGCTTTGAGCTGCCTGCTTTGTATCTGCGGTTGCTCTGAAAATAATCAAGAACAGTTTCAAAATCAGACGTGTGATCCGGCTTGTCAACCTGGCGAAGTATGTGTCGATGGACAATGTGCAACGGTTTCAGTCGATTCAGAGTGTTCTGGGGTGGTGTGCAAAGACGACATGACATACTGCAATGCCCTTGGTTTTTGGGCATCATGCGAGGCGGATGAAAAGTGTACGAATGGCATGTGTGTTGAAGAATTTACAGGCGAATGTAAGTCTGGGACATGCAGTGAAGACGGCACAAAGCGGTGTGCTGGCAATCGTTGGATGAATTGTAAGGGGTTGGAAGTTTGTACGGATGGCAAATGTAGTTTGCCCGATACGTCGTGTGAGCCGGGAAGTTGCAGTTCGGACGGGCTTTATTATTGTGATGGTGACAAGACATATCAGGCTTGTGAATTTGGTTATGCATGCGAGCATGGCAGTTGTGTGCCGGCTTATGACAAGGAAAAGTCTGGATTGTGGCAGCTTTGCTTTTCGGATGATGATTGTGATGTGGGAACTTGTTTGGTTTCTGTGACCGCAAGTGCAAAGCTGAGCAATGCCGCGTTGAACGTGTCAGAGGTGAATCAAATTCGCTTGTCGGAGATTGATAGTCGTATTTTGTATGGTCAAGGTGTGTGTTCAGTCGAATGCACAACAGATGCCGGCGCATGTGAGTCATTATCTGTAGATGGTCATAAGTTTAGCTGTCAGCTGTTAGTGGCCGGTGATTTGATGTATCCGCCGAAAGATGAACAAGGCCATGATTTGAGTTTGCCGTTCCATGAAGCATTGGATGAAAGTGCCATGCAGGTGGCGCCTTATGTGGCGATTTGCCGTCCTGCAGATATGGAAAATGCGCGTTACAGCAGTACGGCTTTTAGCAAATGTGCGTCTCATTCGTGGTGTGGCGAGGATGAATTGTGTATTTCGGGCGAATGCTTGCCGCGCTGCACAGGGACGGAGATGTGTCCGTATGGTTTTTCGTGTCTTGAGCAGCCGACAGAGGGCGATGAAGCCCCGCTCAGTGTTTGTGTGCCTTTCAGTGGCACCACAAGGGCTTGTTTGGATTTAGATGGTGATGGACAGGGGTATGGGCTTTGTGAAAAGCCGGGTGTAGACTGCGAACCGCTGAATCCTGATGTGTATTATTCCCAAGCGCTGCCGGAAGTTTGTGTTCATGGTGCACAGGATGTGAATTGCAACGGCAAGATTGACAGTTATGAATTGATGGGAAGTCCGGAACATTGTCGATTTTGCGGAGATATTTGTGTATTGGGGGCAGAAGCCGTTCATATTGATCGGAGCTGTCTGCTCAAACCTGGTCAATCGTTGGATGATCGCGATCACGCAAGTTTTGATCCGGAAGATGAAGCGACATACGTGAGTTATTGCCGCGATCAATGTGATGTAGGTTGGGCGGACTGCAATGGCAACGTGAATGACGGTTGTGAAGTACAGCTTTTGACCGTCAATGCCGATGGTACTGTTACGGCGACATCGTCGGCAACTGTATATGCTCGCGATATGGATCAAGATGGGCATGGGGTATTGGATGCCCGATATCACCAGTATTGTTGTGGCAATAGCGATGTTTGTTATGCCATGCCTCAAACCCATTATAACCGCAATGCAGAGTGGGGATTGGCCACGAATCCCGATGTATTGACATCGACGGATGACGAAGGTAATGAAATTCACATTGCCAAGCCTTTATCCACCGTCTTGGATGAATGTGATGATTCAGATGTTCGGCGGTATTTACACAACAAAGAGCTTTGTGATGGCATTGATAATGATTGTGATGCTTCTACAGCAGATGGTTCTGATGAAACTTTAGATGGTAAATTGTTTGGAGACACATGTACCGTCATGAATGGTGGGGCCGTTTGTACGACGAATGGCAAGATTATTTGTGACGCAGGTAAAGGTGCGCTTGTTTGTTACAATTCGGAGGCCAGCGGTACCGATGATGACTGTGACGGTATTGACGATGACTGTGATGGTCTGGTGGATGAAGATTATCAGCCGACAGCATGCCAGATAGAATCTGTGGCACCTGTGAGCGGTGTAAAGAATATTTGTTCTTATGGCGTAAGAATATGTCAGGCAGGTGGTAAAACGAGCTGTATTCCGCTGTATGAATCACGTGATTATGATTTTTATGGCGATGGCATCGATTCGAACTGCGATGGTTATGATTACGATGTCAAACATGCTGTTTTTGTGAATGGTTATGATGATGAGAATCGTGCCGGACGTGATTGGTATCTTGGGGGGCCGACGGGGCCAGTGACCTCGTTAAATGTTGCCATTCAGAAGGCTTGTAGCAATATGGCAGGCGGAAATTATTGCCACGATGTTATAGTGGGTCATTCTGTAGGCATGGGAACATCTTCAGAGGATACTTGGGCCAAAACGCCGTTGGTACTTCCGAGGTTTTCTTATATTCACACATGGAATTTGGGCGAAGCACCTGCCCAAGTGAGTGATTTATATGCCTCATGCCAAATTGAGGGCTGTGCTAAAGATCGTTTGTTCCCAGGTGAAGTGTATGCGCCGAAAGAAGCTGTGCGTGTCTATGGTGGGTTTACAGTAAATTCCGACAGTGTTTGGACAAAGAGTGATTCAAAGCAATCTGTATTCCATTATAAACTGCCGTCGTCTTCTGAACACAGTGCATCGATGATTTCAGGCAAAACGGGGGTACATTATCCGATTTCTGTTCGATTTGAAGATATGAAATTTGTTTTTGATGGTACGGGTCATCAGTTGAGCCAGAACAATGGGTTTACGATGACGGGGTTGAGTTGCGGCGCATCGGGGTGTCAGCATTTGACTTTTGTGAACAGTGTTCTTGAGGTATTGGGAGCCTCGGGGAAAGACAGCAGTGGTTTGACGCATGGTTCCAATCAGATTTGGGGGAACGATGTCCACGGGACGGGCGGTGGTCATCAGTTTGAAGGCAGCAGCTGGTCGTCGAGCAAATCGGCATTTTCGACGAACCGTACGTCCAATGCATGTTTTCTGAGTTCCTACTATGAAGATTCCTGGCATGTGACATCTTCCAGTTTGTATAGTCTGACTTGTCCGGATGGCAAATCGCCGCGCGGTGGTGCTGCAGCTTCGAGTTGTTGTCAAAGTAATTGCGCAGAAATGAATTA
>JAGBXG010000313.1 GCA_017629415.1 Pseudomonadota bacterium
ACCGCCCGAAGGGCGATAGAGAGGTCAGATGAGCGAAGCGAATCAACTCTCTCTCCCATTGGGAGAGACCGCGCCAAAAGGCGCGATAGTGAGGTCAAAAAAGCACGAGACTTCATAACTCACCCCATGCCGCTTCGCGGCTGCCCTCTCCCAACAGGAGAGGGCTGATGGATTCGCTGCACTCATCACAGAAAACTCAAGTTTGCATCCAACTGCCGGCAAAGAGCTGCGAAAAATACGAATGATTCAACCCCACAAAAACCGCCTATTCTTGCAGGTTCCAAGGGGCTCAGCCCCTTGGCGGGGTTTGGGGCGGAGCCCCAAAAGAACTTTACGTACACCGTGGGGCAAAGCCCCGGCGGAGTCTTGGGCTTTGCCCCAAACACAAAAATGAAAAAAAATAAAAAAAAATCGTCACAACGGGATCTTGCTTGGCATCACACGGGTTGAAAATGCACGGCGACACAGCCTCTTCATGGGTGGGAGAGGTGTATGTTTAAGCGGTGCCAAACTTGAGGAGCCCGAAGATGACAAACGCATGGATGAATTTAGTGATGGCTTGTATGACAACATTGGCCGCAGTTTCTGCCGAACCCTTGTGGGAAGAAAACGCACGTCCAAGTCAGGGACTGATGACAGAATCTGACCCGGTTTCAGCTGAATCTTTGTGGAATGAGCACAACAGTACTGTCAGGAGGCTGCTCACAGATCAACGTGATGAACCGTTGCTTTGGGATGATGAAACTCGCCAAAGTCATTTGAGGATGGCAGCCGCAGCCCAAGACGATATGAAGGAGCCAAACAGGGCGGTGCGTATGGCGCATTTGCGCCATAGCAACGCCAGCCCTGCGTATGAGGCAAACAGCCGAATAGCAGGGCAAACGCATGAAAAAATCATCCTGGTTTTAGATAGAATGGATGAAAATCATTCAGTTATTGAGACACAAAATGGCACATTCTTCATCCCAAGAGAAATATTGCCGCACGAAATGCAAAAAGAAGGAACGGTATTTGAGCTTCACCATGTCCCGAGCCTGGCCGAAAAAAAGCTGGTTCAGGCACAGGCACGTCTTGAACGCATGCAAGTGGTGACGTTGTAAGAAGACGCGTCAAAAGCCGGAAAAAGCTTATGATTTGCGTTTTTCGAGCCATTCTGTGAAGGCGCTGTGTGAGACGCCGGCGAATTGTGTCAGGATATTGAGGTTTTCTTCGGGGTAGTATTCGAGGATGACGTAGGTGAGGGATTCGAGAGAGCCTTCGGTGGTGAAGGCTTCCACGACGAGTGTGTTGCCAAGTTTGACAGTGTAGATGTCTTCCTGGCTCATGCCGCGGACTTTCTTTTTATCGATGTTGAAGAAACGTTTGAGGGCGCGGCGACCCTGGCTGTATCGTGCCCAGAAGAAGAGAACGTCCAGGCGTGCAATGATGGCGGTTTGGGCGTTTTTGGAAGCCAGCTGGTGATAGATTTCGAGGAGGGCTTTTTGTGCCAGTCGGTTCTGTTTGATGTTTTTGACGGATCCTTCGATGATACCGGCGACGATTTCGGACGCAATCTTGGCTTGTACGACATCGGGCACGCCGAGCGGTGTGAGGATATAGGATCCGAGTGTAGCCAAGGGCCATGAGAGGACGCTTCGGAAGAAGTTGCCGCGAATGGCGGGTTTGTCGAAACCGCGCAGGGTGTTGTGCGTAGCGAGGTATAGGCCATTGGCGACAGCGATGCACCAGAATTTGATGAACGTGAAGAGGAATCCGGTGTCCCATTGGGCGACATCGATCCAGAGATAGTCGAAAGCGGCTTTGGCACCGGCCAGAATAGGAACGCTGAAGCCGGTGAAGAAGAGGGAAGTGCAGAGGTTTTCGCGGTCAATATTTTTGAACTGCCAGGATTTCGGCGCGAGCCCTGAGGAGGCAATGAGATCGACGATGGAGTTGCGGAAAGCGGTGATGAAGAACCAGAGCAGGGCGAATTCGATGCCAATGGCGAAGTAGGCGGGGATAAAGCCGATGGCCGCCATCAAGAGGCTTCGGAAATTCATATTGATATACCGCCACAGGCGCATGGGAGTCATGCGCTCGGTCGTATGGGCATCACTGGCAGAGCTGTCGGACCACATTTGTGTCGAGCTGAGCAGATAGACGACTTGTTTTTCGTCAGTTTTGCCGTTTCGTTGATGCTGCAGCAGGTTGGTGACGGGCTGCGGCACCACGGCATGTCCTTTTCTTTTGAGGAGCTTGAGGGATTGCGGCGGTAGGGATGATTCATGGATGAATCCCATGCCCGGAATATTGGATGACCAGCCGACGGCGTCGGAGGCACAGCGCATATACAGAGGATGCGTTGCCAGATATTCGATGAGTTCGGCAATTTCTCGACGCGGTTTGGGATTGAGCCGCCATTCCCGAAACAGATTTTCAACCTGTTCGGGCGTACCGTCCTGGAGTGTGCTTAAAAATGATGCAAATCGCCGGATTTCGATGGTGTCGCGCGTAATGGCATCGACGAGATTGAAAACTTCAAGATCAGTCAGCGTTTTGTAGTTGTCGAACAGGATATCAATGCCGCGCTGGAGCCCTTGCGAGAGGGGATGAATGAAGACGATGTAACCGCCGCATTCTGAAAGCAGGGGGAGGATATCTTTTTCGTGTGCAAAGGCTGAATCGTAATCGATCTGTTTCTGCGGAGCAATGAACTTTTCGGCGCAAATGGACGGCGTAAGTTCTTCGTAGGCATATTTGGCGCTCTCGTATCGCTTGTAGCATCGTTCGGCTTCCCAGGCTGTGGAGGCATCTTTTTTGGCGCGGCGCTGCAAGGAACGGTATTGATTTTTGAGATACAGCACGCGCTTGAGTGCAACGGGCTTCATGGCCTGATAAATAAGCTGCCCCAAATGAATGCGGTTAGCCTGCCCTTTTGAGGTGACGCGCTCTACACTTTCCCATGAAAGCGGCTCCATTTGTAAAGTTTTCAGATCGGCATACGATTCATTGAACTTGGGCAACCCTGTGTGATTGAACTTTTCGAGCAAGGTATTAACAGTCGCATGCCGCCGCGCCGAGTTTTCTTGCAGACCTTCCCAGAATGGGGCAAGTTTTTGTTCATTTTCGTCAAAAAATTGCCCCAAAGCTTCGAATTGCCAGCCCTGTGGCGGAATGTACAGAAAATGGGTACGCTGACATTTTTTGCCGACGCTGAATTCGATACCAATCTGGACGCGAATACCGAGAATCTGACCAGCCAAAAACACTTCTTCATACGTCTGACGTTCCGCCACATCGTAATAGGCGACAGTTATGCGAGAAATGCCCTTAATAAAAGCATCGAGCACGAGCTGTGACGGCGATTTTCGGCCTTCGGTCATCGAATCGTGAACGTGATCGTCCCACCCGAGCTGCATTTTGGCCAAATCTTCGCCGGTTTCGGGGACTTCAATGAGGTCAAGTTCGCGAAGCAACCGGCGAATAACGCTTGTCTGCCCATACGAAGCCCGGGCAAAATCGCTCATTAACTCGAGCTGTGCGCGTTGATTGCCGCGCATTTTGACGGCATTTTTCATCAACGCAATCTGCACGCGTGCGGTATTGATAGGCATCGACAAATTTTTCGAATGCCACACGTGATGCATCAGCACCTGCAAGGCTTCGATGCGTTCCACATAACTCTTGGACTGGCTGTGCGAAATCAGTCGAATATACGCTTCGGCGATGGTCAACCGTCGTTTGGTAATGAGACGGGCAAAGCCGGCAGGATGGGATATGGGGCGAAAGACAACGGTCTCCGGTGAAGCGATTTCCGTATTCAAAACTTCGACAAGATGGCGCACCTCTCGATTAAAGGATATAAAATCAATAAATCCATCTACGAAAGTTCGTTTCTTAACCACAAAACCTGTATTTTCTTTCCGCATTTCAACACCGTATCACCCGGGCGTCAGCCATCGATGACGCAAAACCCTTCAGTACCTTTATTAACACAGTTTTTACAGCGTTTTATTTGCGATTATTTTTTTCTGATTTTGACGCCGCTATCCGTGCTATTGGCACGGATACGCGGCGTTTTGTCCGCCCCTATGCTGCGCATACGGGGCGG
>JAGBXG010000314.1 GCA_017629415.1 Pseudomonadota bacterium
AGACGCCTCCGCATCCGCCGCCGCCGCCGCCACCTGAGCCGCCGTCACCGCCACCGCCGCCGGAGCCACCGGCGCCTGCGCACCATGCCGGAGCTTCAGAACGGCCACCGATGCCACCTTTTCCGCCTTTTCCACCGGCGCCGCCAGCACCGCCATCACCGCCATTACCGCCACGTCCTAAGCGCACTTGGTTGGCATAAATTTGAGGTTCTGACGAGACTTGTGCGATCCAGATGCCGAAGGAACCGCCGCCCGTGCCGCCGGCTCCCCCACCAGAACCGCCGCATCCTCCAGCACCGCCGCCGCCGCCGGAACCGCCGATATCGCCAACCAAATTGCCTTCTGTACACGAGTAATCGTTATAATTGACGACACCGCCGCCGGCACCGCCGCCGCCGCCGCCTAATGCCGCGCCGCCGGTACTTCCGGCGGAAGCCGGAGACCCCATCCAAATTCCGGCATCGTTCAATTTGCCCATGGTGCCGATACATCCTTTGCCGCCGGCACCAAAATTGCCATTATTGCCGCTCAAGCCATCGCCACCGTTCGCATAACCGCCGGACTGACAGTCATACTTGCAGTAAGCATAATGCTCCACATAGGAGTGACTGTATGAGTTGTTGTCACCGCCAATGCCATCGCGAGTACTTCCTGTAAAGTCCTGTGTCGACATGCCATCGCGAGCAGTGGCACCATTGCGGCCGTTGGCAGCAGCACAGTAGGCATTTTTGCCGCCTTTGCCGCCGGATGTCGTTTCACCCAAACACGTTGTCGTGCTGCATTCGCGAGAGTTGGTGCCATTTTGTCCGTCTTCACCGGCATATCCCGAGTCGCCTGTTTTGCCCCGGCCACCGTCACCGGCACGGCCACCGATAATCATATTATTGGTAATGAGCAAATTCTTTGAGGCATTGGCTACAAAAATCGCATACGAATTGCGTCCACGGCTTCCGACAGAAACTGCACTGTCTGAAACATCATATCCCTGAATCGTCAGACCATTCAGAATGGTACGTCGCGAAACGGACGGCACATAAACCGCACCGGGTTTGCTGTCATCTGCAGGCGGCGGAGAAGAAATCTGTGTCGGATTTAAAATGATATTACGTGATTTGAAATCTGCACTGTAACCGCCGTAAATCCGGACTCCGGATTTTAGGATAATTTGTTCGTGATAAGTGCCGGCTGCCACGAGAATGCCGGTATGAACATTCGGATCAAATGCGGCAATCGCCTCCGAAATCGTGACGAACGGATGTTCGATGGTTCCTTTTGAAAGGTCAGACTGTGCGCTGACAAATAATGATGTTTTTATGGCACCGTCGATGCCGTCACAGTCACGATCGACATAGCCTGCTGTTTCTGAAGGCCAAGACGAAAAGATTTCGGGATCATCCGCGCCGCCGTTTGTAGCCACACCGCATTCGCAACCATCGGCGGCAATCCCGTTGACATCATGATACTGAACGTGAACTTTGCACACACCGCTTTGGCAAGTATGTGCGCGATCTATGCTTTTACAATCGTCATCTGTTGAGCATGTTACCGCCCCAAGTTGGCCGGATTCTGCGGTGCAGTAAAAAACCTGGCGATCGCATTTCTGACCGTTGCCGCAGTCTTTGTCATCTGTACATCGTTTGCCCAAAATGACGTCTTCCACTTTACATCCCGTAAACTGGCAAGTGTAATCGTCGCCGGACAGCAGACAGGCGCCTTCGGCATGGAGTTCGGGGGCTTTCCAACGGCTTGGGCAGTCTTCGTTGCATTTGCCACAATGTTCATCGGCATTATATCGGCCGAGAGCATCGCGGAAATCTTCGTCGATTTCGCCATTACAGTTGTTATCCTGGCCGTCGCAGACTTCGACAGTCAAATCGGAGGCACTGCATTCACTCCATGCATAAATGCCATCGGCATCTTTGCTGCATTTCTGGCGTCCTTGACAGACATCGGTGCCTGCGGAGACAACACAGTTGCGCACCATATCGAGTTTTGTTTCATCGCACGAACAGCTTTCTCCTCTTGGGACGCAAAGTTTTTCGCCCTGATAAATTTCGCAAGTGTATCCCGACGGACAGCAGCTTTGTTCGCCAATTTTGCCGGTGCATCCGGAATAGGGCGAGTTTTCGTCGCAGCTTTGCAGGCAATGGGTACCGAAATCACCGCCCAGTGTGGTGCAGCGGTCGGTGTAGACACGGCAGTCGCTGTCAGCGCCGCAAACCTGACAAGCCGGGCTTTCGAGCTTGATGCATGACACGGGATTATCGTGCGGATAGGGATAGTAGCCTTCAGCACATTTTTTCGGCACACAGACGGATGCGCCGTCACGGACTTCGCACGTAGCGGCATCCATCCATGTATTGCCCTCGGCATCGGTGGCCAAATTGGGCAGGATATCGAGGCACGAAGCTCCGCAGGCACCGCAGTGATTGACATCGACATAAAGGCCGTCGGCGTTGATAAAAGCTTCATCGATTTCGCCATTGCAGTTGTCATCAGCGCCGTTACAGAGTTCGCGTTCGGGGTCTCCGGCATCGCAAGACCAGGCATAGACGCCGGCTTCGTCGGCACCGCATCGCCAGCGGCCCAAGCAGCCGCCCAAATAACAGAGTGGATATAAAGCGCCGTCTTCGCCGAGTTCATCGTGCATCATGCCCGGGTCGAGGTGATCGATGAGGGTATCGCAGTCGTCATCCAAGCCATTACAGACTTCTGCAGCCGGCATTTGTGCATCGCATGCACTCCATGCGTACTGTCCGTTTTCATTTTTGCAATACGACCAGCCCGCGCACACGCCGAAATCGTTGGTATGGGTACAGGCACGTCCCATGCCTTCTTTGCCGGGACCGCATTCACAGGAACCTTCAAGCGGCAAACACTGTGCATAAGTGGCATTTCCGCGTTCGATGCTTTCACATGAGTAGCCTGTTGGACAAGCTTCTAAAGAACAGTCGCGGGCACAAACACTGCCTTCTTCAAGCTCGACGCACAAATCGCCTGTGGCATTACAATGTCCATCGACGGCACATTCCATACAGAGGCGTTCGGATGTTTCCTGTACACAGACGTGTTCCACGCCCATGGTGAGTCCGGATCCAGTCCATGCACGGCATGTCCAGCCTTCCATACAATTTGCCTGTTCCGTGCAGACGCGAGTGCACACACCGCCGTTATCCGGTCCGAGCGGCAAACAAATGCCATCGATGCATTCGTGGTGCCCGATGCAAGTTTCGCCAAACTTTCGTTCTGGAATAATCCACTCTTCAAACGTTTCAGGCACGCATTTGCCTTCCCAGCAGACTTCCCCTTCCAGGCAATGATAACGCGTTACGCATTCACATTCGCCACGATCCCGGCAATCCGACTGACATGCCGACAAGGCCACAGATATCAGACATAATGCAAGCAACTGTTTATATTTCATGACTCACCTCATGAGTTTATGCCATTTCAAAGACACACCGAGCGCATCTTAGCAGAATTTATACCCACATGCAGGTTTTAGACCATTGTAAACCTGGATTTGTTTTTTTTCGTTTCACAGGCATGTGAAAATATCTCATATCATGTTATGTGCCCGAATATTTTTTTAGTATATCGGGTTGGGGGGGATGCCCCCCCAACGTTGCTATTTGCGCGTCGTATTGAGCATTGCGAAATAGACGCGCAAGGCGCGGCGCATGCGAGCAATAGCGAAGCAAAGCCGCGCGCAAATACGCACCTTCCCCCCATGCGGGGACACCCCGCAACGCCCCGTGTGTCCTCAATTTTTTAACTCCCAACCGTATGATAAATGCGCCAGATTGCCTTGGCATCCACGCGTACACATAACAGCCTGTGATTTTAGCGTATATGGAACCTCAATACACTCAACCGCAACAAACTCCGCAAGATGCCTATGAGCTCATATCTGAAGCGCATCTGGATGAGGCATCAATTTCAACATCTGTCAAAACGCCCGACTGTTTAAGACAGGATTATCAGTTTATCCGCGTTATTGGCGAAGGTGCAAACGGCAAAACCTATCTTGCGCTTTGCCGGACAACACATAAAAAAGTGGCCATCAAGGCACTAAAACTGGTCGATCAGTTTAAAAGTCTGGAGCTGTTCAGACGTGAGGCTGCGACATTGGCGCAAATTCAGGTCAATGGAGTTCCTCAATTTATTGAGTTTGTGGAATCAGAAGAGTCTTTGGATGAATGTTATTTGATTCAGGAGTTTTTTGATTATCCTTCTATCCAGCAGATGATTGATGAGCGCAATGAAAGCGGAACTGCATTTTCCGAATTTGAGACCATGCATATTATGCAAGGTCTTGGTGAAATATTGCATGCGCTTCAGACTCAGTATTCGCCGCCTATTATTCATCGCGATATTAAGCCTTCGAATATTTTATATGATGACAAGCAGAAAAAAGTCATGCTTATCGACTTTGGTTCTGTGGCAAATCCTTCCAAAAAGACAGGCGGTTCGACGGTTGCCGGCACCCAAGGTTTTATGGCGCCGGAGCAGCTCATGGGCGAATGCACCATTCAGTCGGATTTTTATGCTCTTGGAGCGACAGCTTTATACATGCTGACCGGGATTTCTCCTGTTGACATGGAATATGACAAGGCGAATCCCTTCCTGATTAAATGCGACACGCTGTTGGAGAAAAAGAATGTTTCACTCGGCATGCAAAAGCTGATTCAGGAATTGATGAGTCCTCAAGTTGAGAACAGGCCAGGCAATGCTTATGCATTGACGGAACGTCTGCAGCAAGCCCAGGCCGAGAGTCTTTCCCCCCAAAAGCCGCTTCCTCCAGCGATCAAATTTTTGATCAAGCACCATAAGATCATCTTGCCGCCTGTGGCTTTGATTTTTATTTGGCTGACCATCACCAGTTTGATAGCCATTTATCAATTTCCACGTATTTCCACTTTTACGGAGTTTTGGCAAGGCGCTCTCCTGACAGTTTTTGAGCCATCGACGCTCATTCTGACAGTCATCACGACATTTATCTGCGTTTTTTTAATTCCCAGGCTGATTCGATATTTTCACGCACGCTGGCTTAAATCTCAAATTCGGAAGTTAGAAGCTGTTGCAGGTTACCAAAACCATGAAATGGTCATGCATCGCGATAATTTACCCAATCAATATGCGGAATGCGTTTTTTATGACGATGTCAATCAAACGTATCGATATTATTACGGCAAAGTCAAAGTGGGTGAACAAGTTATGATTGGCACAACAACTTATACCGTCACAGACGGTTCAAATCAGTTTATTCGGGCATAGGCGCAGCCTGTACACAAACTCTTGGAAATTTCTGCCCTTCATGGATGGTTTTGAAAATTTGGGAATCTGTGATGTCTTGCGGTACCCATTCAATCTTGAAATTTCCAACGTGATATGGTGCGAAATGCGCCAAACCATGCGACATTTTGACAAATCCATTCAAATGCTGACGCAAAGGTTATATCCCCCATGAAAATATGCTTCCTGATCAGCCAGAATTCAGCACTTTACAGTATTTGCAAAGATGCTTTGGCCCAAGTCACTCCTTATATTGAACTTCGCATGATCGGCGATGATGCGGCATATCAGCAGGCTGCTGCCGTGCATGGCATTGCACTCGTCATTGTAGAATGCACCAAGTATGACCGCGACAACCCGGCGTTTCGTGCAGCTTTGCGCAAAAGACTGCATGGAGTTCAAACAGATGCCGCCATTCCTGTTATTTATGCCGATCCTAAACTTCAAACGAGTGATGAAGATCTCATTGATTCGGATACTTTGGTCATATCCCCCACAGCCTCTTTGGACAAATGGATTCAAATCATTTCCAGAGCCTTGGGCGTGACCGAAACACGGCTTTATCACGGCGATATCGATGACATTTTTGAAGATTTCAGCATTTACGATGCGCCCCAAGTTCCGAATATTCTTTCCACCGAAGATTTTCTAAAAAGCGCAAAACCTCTGGAACCCCATCAATTCGATATTGCCATTTCTGAAGCCTGGACGATATCGAATCCTCCCGAAAGCACACGAAAAAAGTCATCGGCACTCGTTCAAGATATTTCTTTTAATGATGATAAGATGATAGCTCCTGCCTATCGAAAAAGTCTTGTCAGCCAAAGTCATCTCAAACCGATTCAACCCCAGTTTGCACGAGCTGAAGCAGAAAAGCCCAGCAAGCCTTCGCTTTTGGACAGACTTCTCAAACGGCATAAATCTGATGCCGTTCAGCCGGCTCAAAGCCTCAAGCGTTTGAACAGTACGCCACCTCCTAAAGTTCCGCGTCTCATTCAACCGTCCAAGCCTCCGGTTCCCAGACCTGCCGCCCAAATACAACAACCTTCAAATCCGATGCTGTCTTCGGAACGCGTGCTGCCGCCCGCCAATGCCACTGGTTTTAACATCGAAATCGGCAGCATTGCAGAGGCTTCGGTTTCCGTTCAAAACGATGTACAAGCACCCATGCTGTCCTCGGAACACGTGATGCCGCCTGAAAAAGCCACCGGCTTTGACATCGAAATCGGCAATATTGCAGAACAAAATACTGAAGCAGTCCCTGAAATGCTCGATCCCGAAAATTTCAGACCGCAGGATTCGGCCAAATTTGCCATCGGCGGAGCGTTCAAACGGGAAGAAACGGCAAGTACGCCGGAAATGCTCGATCCCGAAGAGTTCAGACCGCAGGATACGGCCAAATTTGCCATCGGCGGAGCGTTCAA
>JAGBXG010000315.1 GCA_017629415.1 Pseudomonadota bacterium
ATGGTCGACGTCATCGACGGCGAACTCGCCAGAATGCGCATGAGCCCAAGCCACAGCGGTGAATGGTTCGATACCGTCGCCGACGATATCACCAACATCGCTTTCCTGGCAGGCCTCGGATACGGCATCGGACAAATTTCAAACACCCCCCTCTACTTCTATGTTGCCGCCGGCATCTGCGGCATGATGGTCATCTCATGCTCATGGTTCTACCGCGAATTTGTCAAAATGGGCATCGCCAGCCACAACCACTTCGAATGGGGATTTGAAGCCGAAAACAAAGAAAATAAAGAAAATGAACACAGAAATCCTATCCGCAAAGCACTCGATTTAATCGCCGGCGGCTTTGCCTGGATCGCCAAACGCGATTTCTACACGTTCCTCATCATGTGCCTTGTCATGGCAGGCGCCTGCTTCAGTCCGCTTTATTATGCCGCTTACTTCATCATGCTCATCGGAGCATCCTTCGTCGGCATCGGCGGCATCTCAGCATTAACGCTACGCGCCATCCGAAATAGAAAAAAATAACCCCCCCGAAACAAGGTGTTGAAGGCAAATTTCCCCTGCGGCAAAAAGTCGTGGGGGATAGCTTGATGTCATCCATGGTAAACCCTATGAAATAAAATCATGGTAAACCCTATGAAATAAAATCGTTTACCATATTGTTGCATGGCGTTTCTCAGGCAGTACAAACATTGACTTCTCCTGATGAAACATCTTGCACACGCCTACCATCATCAAAAAATTGAAATTGGTGTAATCTTTATCCACTTCACAAACTATCAAGGATAGATATTACACCATTCAAAAACAAATAGACTTCATATCAAAGGCATGCATTCCAATGCTCCAAGCTCACACCCTCAATACCCACATTTTCTCACATTCAACTCGCCATTGTGGCATGAATTGTGCTAAAATAAAAAGATCGTGATCATTTTTTGGGTCACTCACACATATAATCCTTTCATAATATATGGCACACTTTATCGATGTCATGGCTTTGCACAAATCAACGCTTCGCGCAATGCTCATCAATACGACATCGAGACTTTGGAGATTTTACAATATGGATGATTACGCCAAACGCTATTGCCTGATGTGCCCTGGGCCGGTCAACGTCTCGCCACGCGTATTGGATGCCATGATCGGAAGCGAAATTGGTCATCGTGAAATCGAATTTTCTGCACTGTTGAAAAACATCAGAACAAACTGCATCAACCTGATGAAACTTTCACCAGAAGAATATTCGATGGTCGTCATTACAGGTTCGGGTTCTGCAGCCAATGAAGCCGTTTTATGCAGCGCCATTCGCCCCGAAGATAACGTCCTGTCACTCGTCACCGGCGAATTCGGACGAAGACTGGGCGAAATTTCATCCATCTATAACCCCAAAACCCAGACTCACGTCCAAGATTGGGGCACACAGCTCGACCTGCAAGCAGTCGAAACGCGACTCAAAACACAATCTTTCGACTGGGTCACCATGGTGCATCACGAAACCAGCACCGGCGAACTCCAACCCGTCAAAGAAATCGGTGAACTGTGCAAAAAATATGGCGCAAAACTCTTCGTCGACGCCGTCAGCAGCTTCATGGCCGACAAACTCGACCTCAAAGAGGCCAATATCACTTTCATGAGCACTTCCTCAGGTAAAGCACTCGGCATGGGCCCCGGACTCTCACTTGTCGTCGGAAAAATCGACGAATTCCAACGCCTGGCCACCTATCCCGTCCGAAACTATTACCTCAGCCTCGCACGGCATTACGACTTCTTTAACAACAAACTTCAAACACCAAATACACCGGGCATCGCCCTCTTCATCGCGCTCAACGAAGCCCTCAAAATCATCGCCGAAGAAGGCGTCGACAATCGCTTCAATCGTCAGGCCGAAAAAGCCCAACTTTTCCGTCAAGGACTCCAACGCCTCGGACTGAACCTCCTGCACCCCGATCACGTGCTCTCCAACGCCGTCTCCAGCATCTGCCTGCCCAAAGGCATGAATTTCGCCGAACTCCGCGAAGCACTGCGCGCAAAAGGCTTCATCGTCTACGGCGGAAAAGGCCCGCTCACCGACCAAATATTCCAGGTCTCCACCATGGGATATATCCAAAATAACGACATCGAAAACCTGCTCAACGCCCTGCAGGAATCCATGACACAATGCCTCCATTCGGTCGCTTAAACTTTTGATAAAGCCGCCTATTGCTGCGCAATACGGCAGCTCGGGCGCGCTATTGCTCACGCAATACGCACGCCCTTTTGCACACTTTTGATTAACGGTCTTACTCACTCCATTTCAATTTCACTCGAAATAACAATCCCTTGAAAAGACATTTATATATTGAAAAGGATTTTATCGGGTGATAGACACGCCTACATTCAGTCGGATTGTTTTCGTCTGATTTTTTTCATTAAACTCGTTTTTTAAAACACGCTTTTTTTCAGGAGAAGGAAAATGGCAGCTCCCGTTGTTGATGCTAATGCATGTGTTGGTTGTGGTTCCTGCGAAGCCGGTTGCCCGGCAGAAGCTATCAAAGTCGCTGACGGCATCGCCGTGATCGACGCTGATGCTTGCGTTGAATGCCTCGCTTGCATCGATAACTGCCCCGCCGGCGCCATCGCCGAAGCCTAATCTGGCTTGCACGGTTTGCAGATATCTGTAAATTTAAGCACCGCAAACGCGGTGCTTTTTTTGTATCCCCCCTCCGCCCCACGGCATACGCAAAGTCACAAAAGACTTACAAAGGGGTATGTCGCGGGGACGAAAAAAGAGCGAGCGTGTCCCCAGTTTTCCAAAAAACGATAGTGATCAGTACCCGGCTAACTCACAAAAACGTCAAATCCATTGCGGATTCCAAGGGGCTGAGCCCCTTGGCGAGGTTTGGGGCTAAGCCCCAAAAGAACTTTGCATACACCGCGAGCATGAAGGAAATCTCATGAAAATTTCAGAACTGCGGAAACGAGAAAACTACGATAAAACACTGACTCAGACGCTTCAGGCATGCGCAGATTTTGATGCTGCCCATACCCCTGATTATCAACCTGAATCCGTGCAATGGTATGAGCATCCAATATTAAGTGTTTATGTCACACCTGATTTCTGTGCTGACGGTCGTCGTTATCTGAATATGCAATACCGCCATGCACCACGCCGAAGCCGTCGCCTGGTTCAAGCCATTGCGACTGATTTCATGACGATGCCAGCTTTTTTTTCACGCAGTCTCAAGCCTGCTTTTCAAATTTCGTCTGCGGGCCGGCCCGAATATCAAATGTGGATGCCGGGCAATCACCGGTTCCGCAGGTTTGATTTTGAAAAACGCACCATCCGTGTTTATCCCAAAGCAGGTTTTTCAGCTGACGGCATACGTCAGGAAATCACCTTACGCCGCCAGCTTTCGGCAGAATATCCATGGGTTTTACCGATTTTGTGGTCAGAGGATGAAGCCGCCGTCTTTGACGAAACCTTGCTCGAAGCCATGCCTTTTAACCGCATAAACTCGGGAACGCGTCAGACTCAAATTTTAGATAAAATCCAGACCATACTTAGAGATTTGCACCAATGTCAGACCATCACAGTCACGGGAGAAGCCTATCAAGCCATGAAAAGGCTGCAGCTCGATACGGCGTATCATAAAATCCGTCAGAAATTTCCTGGCTTGCGTTTTGAACTGATTGAACAGGTTTGGCAACGTGCGGCAAAAGTCATTCAACGTTCAAGGGAAATTCCCATGAGCCTGACACATGGGGATTTTCAGCCTGGCAATCTCATTGTTCCGGCAGACGCAGACAATTCAGGGGTATGGCTGATTGACTGGGAAGATGTTGATGTCCGCGCATCCATCTATGACGTCATGACATGGACCTTGCAAAGCCGTTCCCCCAAAGGCCTGGCCTCTCGAGTGGAGGCTTTTCTGTATGATAAAACAGAACTCCCATTTGAGCTGACATGTTCACGGGATTTGGCTGTAGCCTTATGGGCTGTTGAAGAATGGATTTGGCTTTTAGAGTCATCGGCTCGGGAGGGCATTACTCAAATACCGGCAGGCCTGTGTATGCAGTTTCAGGCGTGCAGCGCGTATTTGTGTGCAAACCCCAATGTTTAAACCCTTGCCCTGAATTTGCGCAAACATCGCTGAAATAACAAAAAAGTACACAAATAGCGATGCACCGGCTGGCGTATGGCGAAGCCATAGCCAGCGCCCAAACCCAGCATTTTGAGCTTTGAATGCACAAGAAAACCTCGCAATGAGTTGATCTTTATAGGAGATTCATAGATAATCCTGCGGGGATTTTTCTCATTTTTAGGAGATATTTTCATGCATTCCATTAAGACTCTTGCTTATGCATTATTTTTTGTATTTCTGTGCATTGCCCCCATTTTTGCAAGTGCGCAGGATGACAGTGGTTCGCGTCTGATTGACGTTCCAAATGTTGAAAACGATGATAAAAAGCTGAGCATGACCAAGGACATTATTAAAGCACTTGGAAATGCAGGACACATTGTATTTTCACAAGAAGAAATGCTTGCCGTGGCATCACAGGCTGGCAAAGGCGATGCTTACTGGCTGATTGAAGGCGATATTGCCGAAGTGAATAAAAAAGCCAGACATGATGCCGTCATTCGTTTTGTGCATCATAAAAAAGGCAAAAAAGGCTCGCTGGTCATTTACATCCATAATGCATACACAGGTGCGCTCATCGGAGAATTGGAACGCAGCCTGAAAAAGAAAGGCAAACTTTCATCCTCGGATTTGAAAGCAATTGTTCGCGGCGTGAATGCCGTAACAAGTGAAATTGTCCCCATCGAATATAAAGATGAAGTCGTCATTACCATTATGTCCACGCCTTCCGGTGCGGAAGTTCTGCGCAATGGCGTAGCCATCGGGACAACACCCTTTGAATACAGAGCTGAAGCCGTTTCCGGCGCGAGCGAACAATGGGTTATCAGCTATCCTGACCGCGAGCCTGTGATGCAGCTCATCGCCATGGATAAGACAGAAACTTACAATGTCAATATCATCAAAGACGTGAAATCATCGAAGCGGTTAGGCAAAGTGGCCGGCGGCCCCGGACGTTCCGTATTCGGTATGGGTTTCAATGTCAGCCCGATGATTCGTTCTTTAAAATCCAGCGCAGAACTAGGCAAACCTGTTTCCTATACTTCGCAGGTCATTCCCGTCTTCTCGTTTGATATCGAACTGTTCCCATTCGGACTGGGCGTGAATAACGATTATCTGCAAGGCCTTGGCCTTCAGTCCAGTATCGGATTTGGTATTTTTGACAGCACACTTAAAGCTGGCACCTCCAAACACGAATGCAGTATCGGACCGGATGGACAAACGTTGTCATGCAGCAGCAGCTACATCCGTTTCAATCTCGATCTCGTCTATCGCCTGCTGTTCCAGAAAAAAGCTGGCAAACTGAATCCTGACGGCATGGGGTTGGATTTCATCCTTGGCTACAATATGGCACGTTACAATATCGCCAAGAATGCCCTTTATACAGGCCATGATTACAATGGCGCAAAACTTGGGCTGAAATTCCACACACCTTTGGGACTCCCTGAATTCAGATTCCAAGCCGGCGTCAATTTCTACTTTAACGGCGGACATGGCCCCATTTCAAAACTACACCAATGGGGCAGCAGAAAAGACAGCAGTTGGGGCACCAATATTCTCGCCAACTTCCTCTACGATGTTTACAAAGGTATCTATCTGCGCGCCGGCTACTCTTTCACCTATATGGGCACAGACTTTGGCGGCATCGGATGTCTTGACAGCCATTGCACAGTACCCAATGAAGCCTACAGCAAAGACATGTATCACGAAATTATGCTCGGTATCGGATATATGCTCTATTAAGCTCAAATCACAAATGTCTCAAAAAGCGGCCAATGGCCGCTTTTTTTGTGCCATTTGACTCTTCAAAAACTGCACTATATGTGACAATATAATTCTGTATATGGTTTTATCCCATTTCATCCATCCTTGCGAAGTAGAATTATGACAGAAATCATTGATGTATTTGCCAGAGAAATTCTTGATTCACGTGGAAATCCCACCATTGAAGTCGATGTGGCACTTGCCAATGGCGCACACGGACGCGCCAGTGTTCCTTCAGGTGCCTCCACGGGTGAACATGAAGCCAAAGAACTCCGGGATAAAGATATCAAACGTTATGGCGGAAAAGGTGTCTTGAAAGCCATTAACGGTATCCGCGACATCATCGCCCCAGAAATCAACGGACTGGACGCAACAGCCCAAGATTTGATCGACCGCATGATGTGCCATTTGGATGACACTGAAAATAAAGCCATGCTGGGAGCCAATGCCATATTGGCGATATCTTTGGCCGTTGCCAAAGCTGCTGCCAACAGCCTTGAACAGCCGCTTTATCGATATTTGGGCGGCGTACAAGCTAACAGCTTACCCGTGCCACTTATCAACATCATTAATGGCGGCATGCACGTCGATAACGACCTCGACATTCAGGAATTCGCTATCGCTCCGGTGGGATTACCCTCATTCTCTGAAGCCATTCGAGCCTCCAGTGAAGTTTTTCATGCCATGCGCTCTATTTTGCATGAAAAAGGCCTTTCCACTTCTGTCGTGGATGAAGGCGGTTTTGCTCCTCAAATTGCGCATACCAAAGAAGCCCTCGATCTCATCATGGAAGCCATCAACAAAGTCGGTTACAAACCCGGCTCCGACTTTATGATTTCTGTCGACTGTGCCGCCAGCGAGTTCTATTGCCCCAATGATAAAGTTTACGAACTTCGGGGAGAAGGATTGGTCGTAGATAGTGAGAAATTGGCCGAATATTATGATGAAGCCATGAAAGGTTATCCGCTGCTCTTCATCGAAGATCCTTTCGAACAAAACGATTGGATGGCTTGGAAACGTTTCACTGCAAAACACAAAAAACTTCATGTCATTGGAGATGACCTGTTTGTCACCAATGCCAAACTGCTCAATATCGGACTGGATGCCAAAGCCGCTAACGGTATCGTCATTAAACCCAATCAAATCGGTACATTAACCGAAACTTTGGAAGCTATCCGCGTGGCTCAGCGTCGAGGTATTATGACCATCTTAAGCCATCGTTCCGGTGAAACAGAAGACACCTTCATCGCCGATCTGTGCGTTGCCACCAACAGCCGTATGATCAAAGCCGGCGGCATGGCACGTTCCGAACGTATCGCAAAATATAATCAATTGCTCCGAATTGAAGAAGAATTGGGCGAAGATGCCACTTATGTAGGTGTCTATGCCATGAGACCAAACGACAATTGATGCTATCAAACAAATAAATATCCCCATGTTGTTCGCTCAAACATCAGTTTAAAAAAGCGGATAGCTTCTGGAATTTTATGCCCTCTGACAAAACGCCATCTTGATGGCGTTTTTCTTTTCAAAAGAAATATGACTGCTGAATTTACGCCTTGGCCTTGTACATCATTGTCACAATATCCACTCTCTGAAGATTGGACAGACACTTTTCCTGCAGAATCGCTTTCCAGATATCACTATATTCATATTAAAAATGTGACCCATACATTCTTTTTAGAACCGACAATGACAAAAACTTATGCCATGCTCAGAGATTATGCATTTCAGCAAGGGGATATGTCGAATGCCAATCCTCTCGACATGGAGTTCTTTCACAATATTTTGACCCATGATTACCCGTTTTTTATGGGCCATAAAAAAACAGAAATTCAATCGGCTTTTGATTTAAGTGCCAAAAAATTTCAAGGCATGGGACACCTAAAATCTTCGCATTTCGATTTATGGCGTGTGGAAAATGCCACCCTTGGATTTGCACAGCTTCAAAGTCTGACCAATCCAGGCAAAATTAACGCTTTCGTATCTTTGACTGAAATGCCCAAGAAAGGCGACATCCTGTTTGCACGCACTTTACCAATAGGATTATTGGGCCAAATCATGATGCATACCGTTGTCGAACCTTGGGATACCGTCATGCCAGAGCATGTGGATAGTATTTTAGCCACATTCCAAATGCAATTTAATGCTTTTAAAAACAAATTTCCTCATACGACCTCGCGAGCATTTATGAAGATTGCGGCTTATCATTTCTACGAGCTGATACAGTCCAAAGATCTCATCCCGATTCTGAATGATAAGCTAAAACCTGTCAAAGATACCGTTTTGGCTCAAAACATATCTTTTATTTTTCCGGATATCAAAGCCATGCCCAAACTCTCGGATATTCCGGGAGCAAAACGGTTAAAAGACGAAGATGGAAACTGGCTAGATTTGGCCACTGCATCCATTTGCGAAGATTTGTCGGTCCCTGAAACATTAAGAGAGGCTATCATTTCGAAGGAAAATCGCACCCTGGAAGTGACAATGTTTATGAAAGATGCCGCCGAGGCCTATATCACCCAGACACTTGAGCCATTATTTGGCAAAGCCAAAGTCATCCGTAAAACACATCTTCTCGATGACAATGAAACATATCGTGCATTGCGCCATCTGTCATTACCGCCTCGGCCTCTGTTTTAGAACGTCTCTAGACAATATTTTTACATTTGAGGGGGCCGAGCCCCCTGCGGCGCTATGCCTGCCGGCATACGCGCCTACCCCCAATGCGGGCGCTGCCCGCAACGCCCGGGGGGGGGGGGGGGGGGGGG
>JAGBXG010000043.1 GCA_017629415.1 Pseudomonadota bacterium
TCCTTTTGCCCAAGTTTTACATTTAATTTTTTATGACGAATGGTTGGGTAACAAAAGAGGTATTTTAGGACACCTAAAACACCCCTTCAAGACTGTAGCCCTGGCTGTAACACCGCCTCAAAAAGCAAAAAAAAATGTCCTGATAATTCAAGACATTATTTTTCAAATGGTGCCGCAGGTGAGAATCGGACTCACGACCCCGTCCTTACCAAGGACGTGCGCTACCACTACGCTACTGCGGCAAAAAACGCTAGCCCCAAATATATTCTATTTTTCATCATTTGTCAAGGGCTTTTTACGCTTTTGTAAAAATTCTTCTAACCAATGGTTATGGTATCTTCCGTCCACAAAATCGGCTTGCTCCATAATTTCTTGATGCAAGGGGATAGTCGTCTGAATGCCATCAATGACGAACTCATCCAGAGCTCGCTTCAAACGCAACAACATCCCATTTCTTGTCCGACCACCTACAATCAGTTTTGCGACAAGGCTATCGTAATTAGGAGGCACCAAGCACCCAGCATACATCCCTGAATCCACGCGTACAGCCATTCCGCCAGGCACATGCCAGCCCGTGATTTTGCCAGGGCAGGGGCGGAAAGTTTCAGGATCCTCGGCATTGATACGACATTCAATCGCGTGTCCCATTGGCTTTAAGTCCTCTTGTTTTACGGTCAAAGGCGCCCCCGAAGCCAATAAAATCTGTTCCCGCACAATGTCAAAGCTATACAGCATCTCGGTAATGGGGTGTTCCACTTGCACACGCGTGTTCATCTCCATGAAATAGAATTCGCCATCTTGATACAGGTATTCTACTGTCCCCACGTTGGTATACCCCATTTTTTTGATCGCGTGAGCAGTCATTTCAGAGAGCATTTTGCGTTCAGAATCATTCAGGGCAGGGGACGGCGTTTCCTCAATAATCTTTTGGTTATTGCGTTGCAATGAACAATCGCGTTCGCCCAAAGTAATCACCCCGCCAAAATCATCGGCTAATACTTGCACTTCAATGTGGCGTGGATGGGTTAAAAAGCGTTCTAAATAAAGGTCAGGGTTCCCAAAGGCTTTGCGCGCTTCATTTTGGGCGAGTGTAAAGGCTTCGGGCAGGTCTTTTGCGGTTTTCGCCAAGCGCATCCCTTTACCGCCACCGCCGGCTGAGGCCTTTAATAACACGGGGTATCCCACTTTTTCAGCACTTGCTAATGCCTCTTCCACAGTATGCAAGACACCCGATCCAGGGATAATACTCAAACCAGCTTCTTGCGCCAACCGACGGGCATTGATTTTATCGCCCATCTTGCGAATCATATCAGGCTTAGGGCCAATAAAGTGAATCCCATGCGCTTCAATCATCTCGGCAAAGTCGGCATTTTCAGACAAAAAACCATAACCGGGGTGAATCGCATCTGCCCCTGTCAGCATAGCGGCTGCAATAATGTTCGCCTTGTTTAAATAGGAATCCCCCGCATTAACGGGGCCGATACACACCGATTCATCTGCCAATTTGACATGCATGGCGCCTGCATCCACAGTGGAATGCACAGCAACCGTTTTAATTCCCATCTCGCGACAGGCACGTAGCACGCGCAAAGCAATTTCACCACGGTTGGCAATCAGAATCTTATCAAACATCTTATTCCAATTCAAATAAAGGTTGATTGTATTCCACAGGAGCACCCGATTCAATCAAGACAGCTTTAACTTTACCGCCTTTGGTGGCTGTAATGGGATTAAAGGTCTTCATGGCCTCAATCAAACAGATGGTTTGCCCTTCGGAAATAGTGTCGCCACCTTTGATATAGGTTGGGGCATCAGGGCTGGGGGACAAGTAAGCGACCCCCACCATCGGGGAAATCAATAAATTTTTGGCCTCTTGTTCTTTTTTGGGCTCAGCCACAGGCGTAGAAACAGGTGCTACATTGGTGGTCGGCATATGACGCACGACACGTAAATGTACACCATTTTCGGCATATTCAATTTCATTCAGGCTGTTTTCTTGTAAAAGGTCAGCCAATTCCTTTATCATTGCTTTATGTTCTTGTTTCATAAAACCCCTTTCAGGAGATAGAATACTTTATATTATACCATAATTATTTTGATAACGCAAACAAGTTTTATGACAAATTGTTACTATTTTGGTTTACAACCGCAATAGGTCTGGCGGTAGAGCTTCATTTCTTTTGCTAAACGTTCGGACTTTTCCAGCCCACCATTTTTTCGCCAATTGGTGCAATCA
>JAGBXG010000316.1 GCA_017629415.1 Pseudomonadota bacterium
GTGTTCCAAAGTGTGTTGATGAAACCGCCACGGACTTCGCGAAGCGGGCCATAACCGAAGTTCAGGTAGACTTCGGGATCCTGGCGTGCGTACAGCCAACGCATGGTATCGGCCCCGGCCTGTTCGGCGGCATCGTCAAACCAGATGGCATTACCCGTGGATTTGTGCATCTGCTGGCCGTGGTCGTCGCGGACGAGGGCGTGACCGAGCAATGTTTTGAACGGTTTCATGTCCTCCATCATGGTGCTCATGGCGAGGAGGCTGTAGAACCAGTTGCGGAACTGACCGGGGAAGCACTCGAGGACGAGGTCTGCCGGCATCCATTCTTTCCAATATTCGCGGTCGGAATTGTATTTCACGGTGCTGTAGGGCACGATACCGGCATCGAGCCAGGGATTGCCGACGTCTTCGATGCGGTGCATTTTGCCGCCGCAGTGTGGGCACTTGAGGACGACTTCATCGATCCAGGGTTTATGCGGCGTGTGACCTTCGAACTTGTCCCAGCCTTCGATGCAGCGTTCTTTAAGTTCTTCGCGGCCGCCAATGACATCGAACTTGTCGCAATCGTCGCAAACCCAAATGGGCAGTGCCAGACCCCAGAAACGTTTTTTGGAGATCATCCAGTCGCGCATGTTGGTCAGCCATTCGACTTCGCGATCTTTACCAAATGCCGGAATCCATTCGATTTCTTTGGCAACGCGGATGATATTGTCGCGCCAGTTCATATTGATGTACCACTCATCGACCATGCGGAAAACGAGTTCTTCGCCGGTACGCCAGCAGTGCGGATAAACGTGGGGATATTGTTCCTGAGCAATCAGGATGTTCTTTTCTTTCAGAGCTTTGACGACGGCCTGACGCGTGTCATCTTTGGTGGCGTTCATGCCGGTAAGGAACCCAAATTTGGGGAGGAAGCAGGCAGCTTCATCGAGCGGTGCGATCTGGGGCAGACCGAGTTTCACGCCTAACGTATGGTCGACATCACCGCAACCCGGGGCGATATGGACGATACCCGTACCTTCGCCGATGGTGACGACAGCACCGCCGCGTTCGTCACGGCCGCCATCAATAACGCGGTGTGCTTCGACAGCAGATTCGGCGATTTTTTCGTTCGTGAACGGATATCCGCCCTTGATATTCTGAGCTTCAAATTCATCAAACGGCCCGCGATAACGGAGACCTACGAGGTCAGCACCCTTGACGGTACCGACGACTTCATAACCGCCGCGTTCTTTGAAAATCTGATCTAATGTTTTAAGCTTGGGGACGCCTTCGATCCAATTTTCTTTATATTGTTTTTCTAATCTTTGGAATTTGAGGTTTTCTGCGGCAAAGATATAGATTTCACCATCCTGATTGGAACGGATTTTAATATAATCGAGGTCGGCATTAACGGCCGCTGCAATATTAGAACTGAGTGTCCACGGTGTCGTCGTCCAAACAACGAGGTTTTCACCTTCATGTCCCGGATCGATTAATGGATATTTGACGAAGAGCGACAGCGAGGCAATATATTTACGACCTTCAATCACTTCCATCTGCGAATAAGCGGAACCGCTGCGGCCCGACCAAGGCATAACGTCATGACCGCGATAAACGAGGCCTTTTTCATGACATTTTTTCAAAAATGACCAGATGGTATAATTGTTTTCTTCACTCATGGTGAAATAGGAATTATCCCAATCCATCCAATAACCGAGGCGGATCGACTGATCGGTGATACGTTTGGCGCATTTATTGACGCGGTCTTTGCAATCCTGAACAAAGCGGTCGATGCCATATTCACGGATTTCATTTTTCGATGCAAAACCATGTTCTTTTTCGACTTCGACTTCGACCCACAGACCTTGGCAGTCAAAGCCGTTCTGATAGCGCAGTTCCTGGCCGTTCATGGCATGATAGCGCTGCAAAGCATCCTTGAGCGAACGTCCCCAGGCGTGATGTACGCCCATCGGATTGTTGGCGGTCATCGGACCATCCAAAAATGACCATTTTTTCCCGCCCTTATTCTGGGCACGAAGCTTGTTAAAGATGTCGTTTTCTTTCCAAAAATCGAGGACTTCGTGTTCATTTTTAACGATGTCCACCCACGTATCGACCTTGTTGTACGTTGCGTTTTTCTTCATGACAGTCCTTATTGTCCAATTTTGTTTATTTATGACGCATATCCGCGTGCATCTATCTTTATCGCCCCGTCAAACAGGGCGCAAAAAAAGCGCAGATATTTACGCGATTTTGTGCCAGAATTTAACCACTAAATTTCAGCATTTACCCGAAATTATTAAGCGGACCAAATCATTTGAGAAAAAGGCTACGACAGCACTCAAAAAATGAACCACAATAGCAATACAAAAATCAGGGATATGTAAAAATACCACGTTGAATCGTTTATTTAAATTCAGGCTTAAATCCAGTATCTGAGAGAAGTCCAATGACTAAAACAAAAAGACGTACCTTCCCCTCCAAAACGCCCCAGTTTGCGAGATTCTAAAGTGTCTCAGCCTATTTGCAGGAATGTTCATATTGGGAGGAGGGTTAAGGGGTAAAACCTATATCATCGACTAAGCCCCCATCCGGATGTTTTTTATGTTGTGCTCCGGCTATGCGGCTTTGCCGCATACGCCTACGCAAGGCGCGGCTATCGGCTTTGCCGATACGCCGCTTCCTCATGCAAGATAAAGTCATATATGATTTTAATCACATGTATAATAGACCCCCAAATCAACACTCTCACTGAGACGCTTCCAGCCTTCGTTCGTTGTTATCATCTTGCAGTAATTTTCTTTGCTTAAACCGGAATACTCAAACATGAGATATGCTGATGTAACTTTGGAAACATCCCAGGCACTTAAATCTTGATTAAAGGAGTCTGCGCCAGAAAACATATACTCCATATCAGTCACATTTGATGTGTTCCAATTGCCGATATCTTGATTAAAC
>JAGBXG010000317.1 GCA_017629415.1 Pseudomonadota bacterium
ATACAAGGTTCCATTTCGCTCCTAAAACGTCAGTAACCAGAACCCGTCCAACCTACAAAAAACGCTCAAAATTGCGGGATTCCAAAGGGGCTCAGCCCCTTTGGTGGGGTCCGGGGCAACGCCCCGGCGGGTTGTGGGACAGCGCCCCACAAAAACCTAAATAAAACAAACTATGGATCTCAATCAGAAATCAACATACGAATTTGCTCTTCCGGAATCGCAGATTGCGACGCATCCCCGCGAGCCCCGTGATGCTGCCAAATTGTTGGTGGTAAAAGGTCAAAAACGCGAACATCGCATTTTCCGCGACATCGTGGATATTTTGAAGCCTGGAGATTGTCTCGTCGTCAACGATGTGACAGTGCAAAAAGCCAGATTTTTTGCCAAACGTGCGACCGGCGGTGTGATCGAAGTGCTCATCACAGATGATATTACGGCACCGCGCCGGACGTTTGAATGCCTTTATCGTGCCAATCATCTGGCTGCTGGAGAAATCCTGACAGCTGTAAACGATGACAGCGTTCAGGTCACACTCAAGCGCAATGCTGAGGATCGTTCTGCCCTGTGTGAAATCACATTTTTGGGTGAAGAACCTGTCGTTGAAATTCTCGACAGAATTGGGCAGCTTCCGTTGCCGCCATACATTGTCAAACAGCGCAAAAATCAAGGACATGCGCTTTATGAAGATGCCGATACGGTGCAATATCAGACGGTTTATGCCAACGCAGGCAGTGCCGTAGCCGCGCCCACCGCCGGTTTGCATTTTACTGATGCATTGATTGAAAAAATTCGCGCCAAAGGCATACGCTTTGAACGTTTGACGCTCGATGTCGGCACCGGTACATTCCGACCCGTGCAAACTGAAAATCTCAATGATCACGTCATGCACACCGAAAGATATCGCGTGTCCCAAAAACTTGCCGAGGCCATTGAAGAAACAAAACGAAATAACGGCCGTGTCATTGCTGTTGGTACAACCGTTGTCAGGAGCCTCGAAGATCAATTCGATAAATTTGGCAAAATCGTCGAAGGCACTTACGATACAAACATCTTCCTCAAACCGGGACGTAAGTTCGGTATGGTGGATGCTATCATTACGAATTTCCATCTCCCGGGTTCCACCCTGATCGTGCTTGTCAGCGCATTCGCAGGGTATGAAAACACGATGGCAGCATACAAAGAAGCCATTGAACAAGGTTATTTGTTCTACAGTTATGGCGATGCCATGTTCCTCGAACCCGAAACCCTCTAACCCTTAGCCCTCAATTTACATGGACCCATCATCTATAGACCCGTCAATTGCCAACTGGCAGGAATGGATTTATCCGCTGGTTTTCTTCATTTTGTCGCTTCCTGCGATGCTTTTCAGTACCACCAGTTCACGTGCAATCTCTGCACTTGGACTGGCGCGTGCCAAATATCTTGCTGAGGAAGGCAACAAAACATTCGACGACTTTGTCAAACATCCCAATGATTACTGGATGACCATTCATATTCTCGAAGTCATCAGCGTCATTATGATGTTTTGTCCCGGCTACATTCTGCTCGAAATGCAAATTTTTGGCTTCGAGCTTCAGGAATGGGCTGTCTGGCTCATTTTGGCTGGTTTCTATTTCGTCTTTCATACGGCGCTTGGCATCCGCTTGGCCAAAGGCGATGAACGTGCTACGGCTGCCAGAGTCATCAAGCTTATCAAGCCATTTTATCTCTTCCTGCGTCCGGTCACATTGATTTTGTGCACACTGCTCAAGCCGTTTTCCAAACAGCCGGAACAGAAATATGCCAATGCCGAACGTTTTGAAGAAGAACTTGAAGTCATGCTCGACGAATCCGAACGTCAGGGCGGCATCGAAAACACCAAAGCCAAAATCCTGCGTTCTGCCATCGATTATAATCAGACTTCCGTCCGTGAACTCATGATTCCGCGTACAGATCTTACCGCCTGCGCCGTCGATACCAAACTCGACGATGCACTTGAGCTCTATGTCCGCGAAGGTTACAGCCGTCTTCCCGTCTATGAAGGAAATATTGATACCATCGTCGGTGTTCTCTATTTCAAAGACATCGTCCAAAAGTTCTTTGAACTTCGCGAAAAGGACGATGAACGCGCCAATATGACCATCAAGACGCTCGTGCGTGAGGCAACTTTTGTCCCACAAACTTTGCATATTGATGCCGTGTTTGAACACTTTAAACGTGAGCATATCCATATGGCGATTGTGATTGATGAATTCGGAGGCACTGCCGGTCTCGTCACGCTCGAAGACATCATCGAAGAATTCTTTGGCGAAATTCAGGACGAATTCGACGCCGAAGAAGAGGCCATTGTGCCGCTCGATAAGGGCAGCAAAATTGTACTCGTCGATGCCAGTACCAATATTTCCGATATCGCCGAACATTTCGACATCGATATCGAAGAAAATCCTGACTACGATTCCGTGGGCGGTCTCGTCACCTTCCACTTGGGGCACATTGGTACGATTGGCGAAGAAATAGATGTCGATGGGTTGCACTTTGTCGTGCGTGATGCCAACGAACGCTGTATCCTTCAGGTTGAGATTTCAAAAATTGAGGCTTCGTTGGATGATGGTGTAGAAAATTCGAGAGATTGATTGGTATTTAGAATAATATTTAGTGTTGATTTTGGTTTTTGGCAGGGGGCACAAGCCCCCTGCGCCGCTTTTTGCGCGGCGTATGGAGCGTAGCGACATAGCCGGCGCAACGCAAGGCGTATGGAGCCCGACAGGGCGAACATAGCCGCGCAAATACGCGTCTACCCCCTATGCGGGCGCTGCCCGCAACGCCCGCCGGGGCTTTGCCCCGGACCCCACCAAAGGGGCTGAGCCCCTTTGGAATCCCACAATATTTTTGCCGCTCAGTGGATGCAGATCCGAGGAAGCAAGGAATGAGCGAAGGGAGCGTGCTAGCGCACGTGACCGAGGCGAATGACGAAGCTGACAAAGGAGATGCGCCACTGGGCGAGCAAAACGGGGCTTTGCCCCGGCCCCCACCCAAGGGGCCCCTTTGGAATCCATTTTATCAAAGTATTCCCATGAAACTGAATTCACAAAAGATATTTGCACGTCTTGTTGACAACGTTCTGGCGCATCCCAAAACTTGGCTTATCACGGCAGGAATATTGACGATTCTCGCGATTGTGACCATCGTTCTGAAAGCCGATATCCGCAGTGATGTAAAATATCTCATGCCGCAGGATGCGAAAGTCGTGCAGGATATTGCGTCGATTTCCGATCGCATGGGAAGTGTTCAGACTCTGGCGGTATATCTCAAAATCCCTGAGCTCAAACCGTTGGATGAAGTACAAAAACAATCTCCCCAATATCAGGCTTGTTTGGCTTCGCTCGGCGATGGCGAAAAATTGCTCAGACCAGAACCCCCGGTGGGTGAAAACTGGTGTGACAATGCTTTGATGCTTTATGCTCGCGATTTCGTGCAAAAAGTCAGAGATATTGATTCTATCGGAAATGTCGGATTTCAAAACGATAAAACGTTTTTTGAAGACAATATTCTGCTTTATGCCTCAAATGAAGACCTTCAAAAAGCTTATGACGAAATCGATAAGGCATTGACCGAGGCGCGCCGGATGTCCGGTGAATATAAAGCTTGTCTGATTACAGCCAATGACGAAAGCGAATGCGATGACCTTAAACCCGGTATGGCCAAGACAACGGCCGGGGCACAAGTCGCCGAAGATGAGAATGGCGGTCCAGTCGAGTCGTTTAAAAGAGAGCTGATTGAACGCTATGAACAGACAGAATTGGCGGCTTTTAAAGAATTTCCATTCTATGCCATTGCCAATGGCGGATGGATGGTTGCGCTCGAAATCCGATTTAAAGATTCAACCACCGGGCTGCAGGCCTTTTTGAATGAAATCGATAAAATCGAGAAAAAAATTGCAGATATCGAGGCCGATAAGAAGGCCGCAAACATAGAAATTGAATACGGCGGCGGTCTCATCGATATGAAGGCCGAGTATCATGCCGTCATCACAGATATCGTGCGCTCAATTTCAATAACGATTTTGAGCATTGTGGCATTGTTGGCCATATTTTTTATGTCCATCAGAGCGGCACTGCGCATCTTTGGACCCATTTTGATGAGCACCATTTGTGCTTTGGGCATTACATTTTTGACCATCGGGTATCTTAACCTGATTACGGCTTTTATCTTTGCCATTCTCATTGGTTTGGGCATCGACTTTGGGATTCATCTGTATGCGCGATACAATCTTGAACGCCGTTTGGGGCGTGAGGTCGAAAAAGCACTCAGAATTTCTGTGATTGAAACGGGATCACCCTTGTTTTTTGGTGCTTTGACGACAGCAGCAGCTTTCTTTACCCTCATGCTGGGATCATTCCCTGGATTCAGTCAGTTTGGGTTTGTCGCCGGTATCGGTGTCATATTGGCTTTCCTGACTATGACTACAGTGATGCCGGCGCTTGTTTTGTGCATGGAACGCGTATGGCCGTCTAAAATAAAACAACGTAAGCCGCAAACGCCGTTTACCGATGAAACCAAAAAACGCGTGACACCTTGGGTTGTTACTGTCAGCTTGTTGCTCTTGGGCTGTGGTGTTTGGTGTGCCACTCAGGTGCCCAAAATTCAGTTTGAAGACAATTTTTATAATCTGCAGCTGAAAGAAGATCCCAAGGCGAAAGAAAATAAGCCGATTGAAACCAAAACTTATACCAAGGGGTTGCGGCCTTCATCCCCAACCGTCGTCATCCTCGATAATCTCGAGCAAGTAGAAGAACTTGGACTTATCCTCAAACGTGACGAAGAATATCGGCATTTCCGACATTATCAGCGTATCGCAGAGCGCATGCCGAATGTCTTACCATGGCTTTCGTATCAATTTGGCGAAGTCATGCCGTATTTAGGGCAAAATAAATCTATCCCAATGATGACGGCTATCATGGGAACATTCCCGCAAGGTAGGGCCAAATACAACCAGATGATTCCGCTGTATGTGACTTACGGCTATGAAAAATCACAGGCTTTAAGGCTCTATCGTGATTTGGCCATGCACATGCCCAATACCGCCAGCCGTTTGGCCGGTTTAATGCCGGAAGTCTATCAGGCAAACCGAGTCGCCAATGCTTTGCCTTGGGTGGTGAAATCTCAACAGCAGCTTCCCGAATGGCTCTGGCCGGCGATTCCTACACAAAGAAGTTCGCAGCAGCTCAATACGATTTCAGATTACGCTTCCATATTCAGTTTCCTGCCCGGTACTTTGTCGCAGCAGCAAGAAAAACTTCAGACGATAGCCAAAATCGCTGAACGCACTGCCGACAGACAAATCCGTTTCCTCCCCGAGAAAGAAAAACAATCCATCCGAGATTTTAGAAAATATCTTGTCACAGAAACCTTGAATGTCGATAACCTCCCGGAATGGGTCAAACTTCAGTTTAAAGAAAGTGGCAATTATCCCCTGCCGCCGCGCCCTGAATCAGGTGTCGATTATTCCTTTGGCAATGTCGCTCTGCTTTATCAAACCACTTCAACATATAAAGGTGTCGAGGCTAACGTGCTTGTGCGCGATACCCGAAGCATTCGGATTGATGACAAGCCTGTTACAGCTTCAACCGGCGCTTTTGTTTATGCCGATATGCTGGAATTGGTCAAAACAGACGGCATGCAGATTGCCATCGTGGCGCTTATCGTCATATTGCTTATTGCTGTCATTCAGCAGCGTAACCCATTTAACGCCATAATCGTGACTTTTCCCGTTATCTCGGGTCTCATGATAACTGTCAGTGTCATGATATTCTTCGATCTCAAACTCGGATTGTTCAACATCGTCATGCTGCCTGTCATTCTAGGGATCGGTATCGATGGTTCTATCTATCTCTTGCAACGCTATCAGCGGCTAGGACGAGGGGCTGCTCTTGAAGCCGTCCGCGCCGTGATTGGACCTGTTTTTATGAGCTCACTCACCACACTCGTGGGATTTGGTGGCATGGTTATGAGCCAGCATATGGGCTTAAATTCCATGGGATTGCTCGCTATTTTGGGCATTTCGTGCTGTTTTGCTACGACCTTTGTCATTCAACCAGGTCTCATCTTACTTGCAGAAAAACTCAAATTGCCCGGCTGTGTACCCGAATACGAATTTAAACCTGAAAATCTCAATAAGGATTAAGCGTTGAAATTGAAGCTAAAACAAAAACTTTGGCTTGCTGCCGGCGGCATATCTCTCGTTCTCGGGCTTGTGGGGGCATTCTTGCCCGTTGCCCCTACGACACCTTTTATATTGCTCGCGGCTTTCTGTTTTACCCGAGGATCGCAAAAAGCTCTCCACTGGCTCGAAAATCATAAGTTTTTTGGACAAATTCTGCGCGATTATCGCGCAGGATTAGGCGTGCCACTCAGTACGAAAGTGATTTCAATCGCAACTCTGTGGCTGGGGATGCTCATATCCATGAGCATTGTCCAAAAACTATGGATTACTGTTTGTTTAATATGCTGCGGTATTGCAGTGACCATTCACATTTGTCATCTTAAAACACGAAACTCAATGCATTCGGTTTTAACGACAGATAACAAGAAAAATAAATTCTTGACAAAATCTCCTAACCTCCTTAAACGCCCCGCCGCGCGGTGCGATGGGCGCACCGATTAAGACACAGCCAGTTGGGGTCAAATGACCTGTTGGGGCTGTAAATCGCTAAGGATTTAAAAATGGAAAAAATGGAACTCAAAGGCGTGATTCGTGCCGCCGGTAAAAAAGGTGCAAGCCGTAAACTTCGTGCAGCTGGCAGCATTCCCGTTGTCTGCTATGGCCGTGGTATCGATACCATCAGCGCGACTGTTTCCCCCGCAGACCTGACCAAAGTTCTCTCTACAGAATACGGCCCCAATGCCGTTTTCGCCCTCGTCATCGATGACAACGGTAAAGAAATTCGCCGCGATGTCATGGTGAAATGCGTTCAGCGTGAACCGGTTTCCCGCCGCATCATCCATGCCGACTTCTACACGATCGAAGCCGATCGCAAAGTCAGCATCCGCGTTCCCCTCCGTCTCGATGGTAAAGCCGTCGGCGTCGGCCTCGGTGGTAAACTCCGTCCCGCCGCTCGCGAAGTCGTCGTCTCTTGCTTGCCCAAAGACATCCCCACCGTCGTCACCTTCGACGTCACCCCGATGGGCCTCAAAGACCGCGCTCAAATCAGCGCTGTTCCCCGCCCCGAAGGTTGCGAATTCGTTTACAACAACGACTTCCTCATCGCCGAAATCATTCCGCCCCGCAGCTAATCAACGCTGTGCCGCGTAATCGGTAAAAAACTTTCAAACCCCGAATCGCCTCTACGGTTCGGGGTTTTGTTTTGATGCACGCTTGGAAAACATACACGGGAAAACGAGGCGTTGCGGGGCTTGCCACGCTTGGAGGGGAGGCGCGCGGCTATGTTCGCCCTGACGGGCTCCATACGCCTTGCGTTGCGCCGCTATGCCGCTTCGCGTCATACGCCGCGCAAATAGCGCCGTAGGGGGCTTGGCCCCCTCTCTGAACAAATCATTCTCATAGGAAAGAATGTAAGAAAATATCTCACTTTGTCTCCCATGTGTGTATAAAATGCGTCTATTAGGTATAGAATTTGAACATTCTTCACTTTAAGATTTTCAAATTCAGGCGTATCTGTTGTAAAATATGGGTGTTTGTAGTTTTTTTCACGATTTAAAAAAATACGGGTAGTGCAATGAGTGACGACGCATTATTGATCGTGGGATTAGGCAATCCAGGATCACAATATGCATCCACAAGACATAATGCAGGCTTCATGCTGATCGATAAACTGTGTGAATCGATGGGCACATCTATGACACAGTCAAAGTTTCAGGGGATCTTTGGAACGGCAAGGCTGTGCGGCAAAACGGTGTACTTGCTTAAACCGCAGACTTTTATGAATTTGAGCGGCAAAAGCGTTGTGGCTTGCATGAATTTTTATCATCTGCCCATCCAGAATGTGATGGTGCTTCACGATGAACTCGACCTTCCCGTCGGCGATTTGCGTATCAAAGCAGCCGGCGGTTCAGGCGGACATAACGGACTCAAATCCATCATGGAATTGACCGGTAAAAATGAATTTGATCGCATCCGTATTGGTATCGGAAGACCCGTGCATGGCGATGTCATCAACTACGTGCTCGGCAATTTCCCCGATACCGATGTGGAAGCTCTCGATAAATCACTGACTGTCGGAGTCGATGCCATTAAAACTTATGTTGCAAGAGGGCGTCAGGCTGCGATGAATTATTGTAACGGCCTATACAGAGCCAAAAAGAAAGAGGAGACAAAAAGTGAACAGTGAACTTGTTCAAAATTTGGTCACCTTCGGTGTGCCTGTTGCCGCCATCCTGGCCATCGGATTTGCATTCTTCAAATCCAGTTGGATTGAAAAACAGGATGCCGGTACACCGCGCATGAAGGAAATCGCTTCATTCATTCAGGAAGGTGCCATGGCCTTCCTCAAAGCTGAGTACAAGGTTCTTGCCATCTTCGTTGCGGTTGTGGCTGTTCTTCTTGCTCTCATCAACTACTCGAATGCAAACAGCAGCTCGTGGGTTGCACTTTCATTCGTGATTGGTGCGCTTTGCAGCGCCAGTGCCGGTTTCTTCGGCATGAGAATCGCCACAAAGGCCAATGTCCGTACCGCCAATGCTGCGCGTGACGGGTTGAAGAGCGCTTTGGCTGTTGCCTTCGGTGGCGGTGCCGTCATGGGTATGATCGTCGTCGGCCTCGGTCTCCTCGGTATCATTGCTTTGTTCTTGCTCTATACCAAAGTCATGTTCGTTGGCGAATCTATGACCAAAGTCCTCGAAGTCCTCACCGGCTTCAGCTTCGGTGCTTCCTCGATCGCATTATTCGCTCGCGTGGGCGGCGGTATCTACACCAAAGCCGCTGACGTCGGCGCTGACCTCGTCGGCAAAGTCGAAGCCGGCATCCCCGAAGATGACCCCAGAAACCCCGCAGTTATTGCAGATAACGTTGGTGATAATGTTGGTGACGTTGCGGGAATGGGAGCTGACCTTTATGAGTCTTATGTAGGCTCTGTAATATCTGCAGCTGCTCTCGGTGTTTCTGCTTTTGGTAGTAACGCCATCGGTGCGGCACTAATGCCAATGCTTATGGCGACACTTGGCATC
>JAGBXG010000318.1 GCA_017629415.1 Pseudomonadota bacterium
AGACACGAAAGCCACTGTCAATCAAACAGGCTGATCCAAATCATACAAGGTCTTACATCTTATAATTTTTGAACATCTTCAAGGGATAAGCCAGTGGATTGTGCAATGATGTTCATATCAATTCCCGTATTTTTGAGCTGACGAGCAATTCTTTCTTGTGCATTTTTCTCGCCGATTTCGATGCCGATTTCGATACCATCTTCGATAGAGGCTTGTTGAATCACAATGTTATCGCGATATTGCCGCAAAAGTTCGTCATAAACGACGCGTTCTTCGTGCGATAGCGCTGCGACATTGCTGACTTTGGACAGCTCTTCAAAAAGTTCGTTTTGAGCTGCCCACGGGATCTTAGGGAGCTTGTCCAAGTGATTCATGATGTACATCCATTTTTCAAATTCTGTGCTGCATTCGCTTTCTTCAAGCGTGAATTGCGGCATTTGCAGAAAAATCATTCTCAACTTATTGGCAAAAGACAAAGATGCGTCTTTTAAAGGCACAGACTGCGGTTTAGGTGCAAAACATGCTTGGGTTTGAATAATGCTATAATCAGCGCGATAGGCATCACCCAGCAGTTTTTCTCTGTAATTCATGAAATATATGCCGAAAACCGGACAATATTCATAATTCCAGTCATCTCCTTTTTGCCCTTGGGCATAAATCGCCCGCGTAACATAGTATAGCGCCCGTGCATCAAAATTTGTATGTCTTCGATTCTGCATTTCAAGAATAAAATGACGTCCATCATCGAGTGTACAGTAAATATCATAAATGACACACCTGTCCTGACGCCCATCTCCTAAAATCTCTTTGTCACGATATTCGAGGTCTTGAACGACAAATTCCCCCTCGAATAAGGCATTTAAAAAGCCTATTAAAAGCCGTTTGCTGCTTTCTTGCCCAAAGATGCGTTTAAATCCAAAATCTGTAAACGGATTGATAAACTGGCTCATTACGTTTTCCTCCTGAATTGCCATTGTTTGCATCTGTGCTAAGGGAACATCATGGGATTGCAATATCTATATGGGGCAATTTTTTGAAAAACGACCAAATTTTCTCATTTTTTTACTTATTTTTTTGAAGCTGATTCAAATTTTGCCTCCCAAACCTCAATAATCAGTACCCGTTTCACACACGGAAAACGTCAAAATGGTGGGTTCCAAGAGGCAGAGCCTCAAAAGAACTTTGCGTACACCGTAAAAGGTTTTCGAAAAAAAATTGCCTTAGTTGGGAATGTGTTTACCGGTGTATCCGTTTTTGGCCTGTGAAAGGCCTGAAAGATTTATTTCGGCTATTTTCAGGCTTTTGTTTGTTTTAAAACCTCATCGTTTTACCGTTGTATTCATGGAGATTTTCAATGACAAGTCAGAACTTTGATAGCGAAGTTCGTCAGTATCAACAGATGTTCGCAGACGTTAAAGCGGAAATTGCTAAGGTCGTTGTCGGACAGGATGATCTTGTTCATCGTCTGCTTATTGGTTTGATTACCGGCGGTCATGTTCTGGTAGAAGGCGTTCCTGGTTTGGCCAAAACACTTTTAATTCGTACGCTTTCGGAATGTCTGTCAGCAACATTTTCCCGTATCCAGTTTACGCCGGATATGCTGCCGGTCGATGTCATTGGTACAGAAGTTTTCAATCCGCGCGAAGTGACCTTTTCCATTAAGAAAGGTCCTATTTTTGGCAATCTCGTATTGGCCGATGAAATCAACCGCGCACCTGCTAAAGTGCAATCGGCTTTGCTCGAAGCCATGCAGGAAAAACAAGTGACGATCGGACGCGAAAGCTTCACGCTGGATGCGCCGTTTCTCGTCATGGCAACCCAGAATCCGATTGAACAGGAAGGTACATATCCCCTGCCCGAAGCCCAACTCGACCGCTTCATGCTCAAAGTCCTGGTCGGTTATTTGAGCAGTGCCGATGAAATGAAAGTCGTTGAAAGATATGCCGGCGGCGCACCGACACCGCAAGCCCGCAAAATCATGGATATTGAAACGGTTTTGGCCGCTAAAAAAGCCGCCGATCAAGTCCTTATCGACAGCAAAATCATCACTTATGTCGTCAATCTCGTCAATGCCACACGCCATCCGAATGAATTTGGCCTCTCAGATATTGAACCCTTTATCGAAATGGGCGCATCCACACGTGCTTCTATCAATTTGGTGAAAGCCGCCAAGGCACACGCGATTCTTAGCGGTCGCACGTATTTGAGTCCGCACGATATCAAAACGATCGCCCCCGATGTTCTTCGTCATCGCATTGCATTGACCTACGAAGCTGAAGCCCAAGGCAAAACTGCTGACGATATTATCACCACCATTCTCGACACTGTTCCAGTTCCGTAAAACTTATGTTAACGCCCGAAATCATCAAACAGGTCAAACAAATCCAGATTCGCACCGGACGTCAAGTGTCCGATGTCCTGGCTGGGGCCTATCAGTCGGTGTTCAAAGGCGTCGGCATGGAATTTGACGAACTCAGGCCCTATGTCCCCGGCGACGATATCCGTAGCATCGACTGGAATGTCACCGCAAGACGCGGAGAACCTTACATCAAACGTTTTGTTGAAGAACGCGAACTGACGGTATTACTTGTTGTCGATATCAGTCCAAGCCTTGATTTCGGCAGCCAGGAACGCTCCAAACGTGAGGCAGCCACTGAACTGAGTGCTTTACTCGCCTTTTCTGCCATCGAAAACGATGACAACATCGGCTTGCTTCTCTTCCAAAACTCTGTCGATGAATTCATTCCCCCCAGAAAAGGTCAAAAACATGCCTTGCGCATCGTCCGCGAAGTTTTGGCAAGAGCTGAAGGGGTAGACAAACCCTATGAGGAAGCCGCCGGCGAATCCAGCTTATGGAGACGCCTGGGCAGCGCATTGAGAAAAAAATTTGAACGCCTTAAAAAACGTTCAAAACACCAAGATAAAAAGACAAATATCGCGCAAGCCCTCGAATTCTGTCATCAAGTCCTGCATCGACGTGCCGTCATATTCCTCATCTCCGATTTTCTCGATGAAGGTTATCTCGAAGTCGCACGCAGTGTACACCGAAAACATGACCTCATCAGTGTGCTCGTCAATGATCAACGCGAATTCAATCTCGTCGATGAAGGCCTACTCTCACTCGAAGACGCTGAAACCGGTGAAATCATTGAAATTGACACGAGTTCAAAAGCATTCCGCGAAGCAGCAGCCAAACAGGCTCAAGCCCGAGTCGAAAGAATACGCAACAGCTTCCACGCTTCCGGCTGCGATCTCATCGAAATTGATGCCACACAATCCGTCATTGAACCCCTGCTCGCCTTTTTCCGGCAGCGCCAGAAACGATACCGTTAAATCCTGCTTCTCCAGGTTTGGCGCAAATGAGTGCGAAGATTTACAGCATCATGAAAAACAAACAATTCCTCATACTTCTGCTTCTGGCTGCGATCTGCAACGCATGTTCCGATCCCACGTCAGAAACTCCTCAAACTGCCGAAATCGCTCAGGCTGTCGATGACAAAGTGCCCGGACAACGTGAAACCGTTTTGGGTCCCGTCCACGCCGTCGTGCATTTGGACAATCAAAATCCTACCCTCGGGGAACAAATCACACTGACTCTGACAGTCGATGCCGCTCCAAAAGTCAAAGTCATCATGCCGGATTTTGGCGATCAGCTGGGCAAATTCGGTATCGCAGATTACAAAGCTACTGAAAATATCCGCGAAGATGGCCGCCAAGAATATGTGCAACGCTATACCCTCGATTTGCCCATGTCGGGCAAACTCAAAACTCCGTCTTTTCTCATCGAGTTTACCGATAACCGTGACGATGCCGAAAACCCGGGCAAGATTGAAGAACTTTTGACGGAAGAAATGACCTTTGAAGTCGCTTCGGTCTTTGCCGACGGCAAAACACCAGAAGAACTTTATCCGCTTCAAGAAAAATTGCCGGAACTCGTTTTGCCTACAGCACAAAAATCACAAGGCTGGCTTTGGGCTGCTCTTGCCGCCCTCGCTGCTGCCGTGATTGGCGGTGCCGTTTGGCTCAAAACACGTACAAAATCCGAAATCATTTTTCCGCCGGATTTCATTGCCCTTAAAGCGCTCGATAAAATGGAAAAACGCGAAATACCGACAGACTTCAAATCCGTTGATGCCTGGTATGTCGAGCTTTCTGACATTGTCCGCAAATACATCGAAGGCCGATTCGACCTTCATGCCCCGCGCCTGACAACGGAAGAATTCTTCGAACTCGCGAAAACTTCCGATGAACTCACCGATGCGCATAAAAATGTTGTCCGAAAACTGCTCGAACGTGCAGACCGCGTCAAATTCACGCATTATGTGCCACCAACAGATGAATCTCGCGAAATGCTGCAAGCCGCACGTACTTTTGTCGAAGAAACAAGGGAAATAGCCGACCATGCTTGAGTTTAGAGAACCCTGGATACTGCTGCTCGCCTTGCTCGTCATCCCGCTTTTTATCGGTATGCGGCGTCCCAAAGGCCGCATTGTCTTTTCAAGCCTTAAACTTTGGCCCACCAAATCAAAAAGTTTCAAGGCGCGTACAGCATTTGTGCCGCCGCTTTTACTCTGCGGCGCTTTTGCCTTCATGGTGGTGGCATTGGCAGGACCACGCATACCCGGCGGCGTCATTCATCAGCACCGCGAAGGCATTTCCATGATGCTCGTCGTGGACAAATCCGGTTCCATGGCCGCACTCGACATGTCGCGCGATGACAAAGAACAAGATCGCCTTGAAGCCCTCAAAGAAGTCATTCGCGACTTCATTAACGGAAATCAAGAAGGTCTCAATGGCCGCCATGATGACTCGATTGGTCTCATCAGTTTTGCCACTTATCCCGATTCCGATTGTCCGCTGACACTCGATCACGTGACTTTGCTGGAACTGGTACGCGAGTTGGAAATTGCAGGCCGAGAAGAATCCGGAACGTCCATCGGCGATGCCCTCGGTTTGGCCACTGAACGTCTCAGAACTGCGCCCAGCAAATCTAAAGTCGTGATTTTGCTCACCGACGGCGTCAACAAGTCCGGATATGAAGATCCCATCGAAGCCGCACGTATGGCCGCTCAGTTCGGCATCAAAGTTTATACCATCGGCATCGGGACAAACGGCCTGGCACCTGTTCGCGTGACCGATCCTTTCACCGGACGCAAATTCATTCAGCAATATCCCGTTGAAATCGACGAAAAAGCCATGACTGAAATTGCCGAAATGACAGGTGGCGAGTATTTCCGGGCAACAGATAGAAAAAGCCTCGTCAGCATTTATGAAAAAATCGACAAGCTTGAAAAGACAAAAATCAACGAAACTCGAACGACACATTATGACGAAAAATTCGAGAATTTCCTGATGATTGGGCTTATTTTGGCGGTTTTAGGTGTCATTCTTCGTCTGACTTATTACCGACGCACGCCGATTTAAGCTTTTGACAGGGGGCAGCCGCCCCCTACGGCGCTATTTGCGCGGCGTATTTCGCAACGCGGAATAGACGCGCAACGCAAGGCGTATGTCGGCCGAAGGCCGCACATAGCCGCGCCAATACGCGCCTTCCCCCTCTGCGGGGACACCCCGCAACGCCCCGTTTGGCAATCTCAAGACCACATCATTTCTTTTAAGCATTACATTGCGGCGTATGCAAAAGCTGCACTCATGCGCCGCTTTCAAATCAAGCTAAACTATGGATTGGATACTGTTTGCACACCCTGAACGCGTCATTTGGATGCTCGCCGTTCTTGCGATGATCATTTTTATCGCCTGGAAACTTGACTCATTACGTCACAAACTCGGCGCTTTTGTCAGTCCGGCCATGCAACCCAAGCTTGTTTCAAAACCGACATTAATCCATCGCATCCTGCAAGTCGGCTGTTTGGGGGCATGTGGTGTGATGTCCGTATTTGCATTAATGCAGCCGCAAATGATTCAAAAGGAACATATCAGTTCCGAAAATGATGCGGCAAATATCTTTATTGCACTCGATCTTTCAAAGAGCATGCTGGCCACAGATGTGGCGCCTGATCGTTTGGAACGTGCCAAATCTGAAATTCGCGACATGTTGCCGTCGTTTTCGAAACATCGTGTGGGATTGCTGGGATTTGCCGGCCGTACAACGGTGATGTCACCGCTGACAATGGATCATGGTTTTTTCCGCCTCGTGCTGGATAATGCTTCGCCAACCAGTGTCACTTTGGGCGGCACCAATCTGGGCGAAGTCATCCGCAAAGGCACAAAACTTTTGAGCCCTCACGAAGGCCCGAAAGCCATGATTTTGATCAGCGACGGCGAAGATCATGACTCTTATCCGCTGGAAGCCGCCGAAGAAGCCAGACGAGCCGGTGTCGTCATTGTCACCGTAGGGTTTGGTTCGGAGTCGGGGACGACGATTGAAGTCATGGACAAAGAAACAGGACGCAAAAAACGTATCACCGACGCATCCGGCAAAGAAGTCATTTCAAAATTAGATGGCGAACTCATGCGAGAAATTGCACTGAAAACAAACGGCGTATATGTGCCGGCTGAAACGGGTGTCATGGATTTGGAAGGCATTATGGCGAAACATATTTTGCCTCTTGTCGATAAATCGGCACAGGTTCAAGTTCGTGAAACACGGATTGAACTTTTCCAATGGTTTATAGGATTTGCGCTGGTGTTCTTTTTAGGTTTTCTCATGCTTGAAACAGGCGCGTTCCAGAAAAATCGTCGAAATCGGGAGAAATTGGCATGAAAATCAGCATGAAACGAGCTTTGATTGGTGCGTGTATTCTCGCCGGTTATTTTTCGGCACCTGTGTATGCTCAGGATCCATCTCAAGCAACGGATCCGGCAGTTCAAGCACCGGCAGTTCAAGTGCCGGCCCATGATCCGGCATCAGCAGATCCCAG
Source organism: Pseudomonadota bacterium (assembly GCA_017629415.1). Next base: position 6,882 of record JAGBXG010000318.1, read on the forward strand.
CGCGCAGCCGGCAGAGGCACAGGCGGAAGAACCCAAAAGTATTTATGACAATCCTGAACTTAAGCCGCGCGATATGTACAATATGGCGTTCGATGAACTCGGCAAACTGCAGTACGATACAGCGATTGAAGGATTTGGACGCGCCCGCGATTTAGCGGCTTTTGATAATGAACTGCGCTATGCTGCGGCTTATAATCTGGCACATGCTTTGGCCCAAAAAGCCCAATCTTTAGGCGATCCCAATACTTTGCCGGAAGATCAGCTTCAGGCAGTGATTGAAAACCTGGGCATGAGTGCAGCATGGTTCCGCGATGCCGTGCGTCAGCGTCCCAGTTTGCAGGAAGCCAAAGGCAATCTCGAAATTGTGCTCAAACGATGGATGCATGCCAAAGATATTCTGGCGCAGAAATACAATACGCTTGAAAAACAGCTCGACGCCGCCATTGCCGCAGAACGTGCCATCCGTGAGAACACGCGTATTCTTTCACAGAATATTCAAATGGCAAATGCCAAACGCGATCCGATTGCATTTCAGGATGAATTTAAAAGTATTGCCAAAAATCAGCGTGAACTTTTGACCCAAGCCAATCTGATTGCAGAAAATTTGGCCAATCAGCTGTCATCGATTGAAGCTACGCCGGAAGACCAACGTTCGCCGGAAGATGCCATGAAAGGTTTTCAACTCAAGATGGCTGAACCTTTGCTCGAGTCTGCGCGTCAGGCCATGGCGGGATCAAGACGGCAACTGCGAGACCTTGCGATGGATGATGCATTAAGGCTGACGACCAAGGCGTTTAATCAGCTGAAACAAGCGCGAGAACAACTGGAAGATCCTTTGGCTGTTTTGCAGCATATTGCCGAAGATCAGGAGAGTTATGTCCGCATTGCCAGTGCCAAACTGATGTTTGATACGCCTGAGCTTTTGGATAAATACCGCGAACAAATGCAACAACCCGATATTGTAGCACCCGCCTGGCTGAATAATGATTTGCTTGAGGATACCCAGACGGATACGCTCGTGCGTACAAACCGTGTTTCGGCTTTCCTCAAAATGATGGTGGAAGCGGCGGCTCAACAGCCTGAACAGCAACCGCAAGATCCACAGCAAGCACAGCAGATGGAAGCTCAAAAAGAGCAAATGGCACAAATTCAGGAGGCTTTACCGTTTATTGAGAATGCGGCTTCGGCCATGCAAAAAGCAACGCAAGCAATCGAAGTGAGCGATGTCAAAGAAACGGTGACACACGCCGGTGAAGCCGTGAATCAGCTGGCACTTGCCATGGAACGATTTGCAGATCTGAAACATCTCATTGAAATTGCCTATGCTTCACATATTCAGATTGAACCCGTTATTCGCGGTGATGTTGGCGGTGAAAAACCGGAATATTTATCGCGATTTGCCCAACGTCAGCTGCTGGCACCGGCTTTGGCCACCAATATCGAACGCATGGAACGTCTTGCCAGTCTTTTAGCCAAGGAAGCAGCCAAAGCCAACCAGCAAGCGATGCAAGCAGCACAGCAGCAAGGCGGACAAGAAGCTCCAACTGAGGAACAGATGCAGCAGATGCAACAGCTGTTTGAACATGCCGAAGCCCTGCGTCAAACGGCCAAAGCTGCCACCCAGCGCATGGCAGATATCGTCACCCCTGCGGCTCCCTCTGCGGATGCGAATGGACAGCCTGGCATATTGCCCGTGGTTCCAGCTGAAGACACCCCATCAGCAGATGCCCAGAATCCTGAAATGATAGTTCCAACAGATCCGGCGGCAGCCGTTTGGACAGAATTACTGGCAGATGCCGAAGTGGCCCAAAAATCCCTCGAAGATTTGCGTATTCTGTTCTTTACCGTCATTGAACATGTCAAAGAATTGCTCAAACAGCAGACATCAACCTTGGATCAAACGACAGATGTAGCGTCTGCACCTGCCGGCGAACTGGAAATGAAACTGCCGCCCGTCATAGACAGACAACGCGTACACGAACTGACTGCCGAAAAATTGGCTGAAGTTCTGACAGAACAGGCACAGCAAATTCAACAGCAAGCCCAAGGCATGCAAGCCCAGGGTGGCCAAGATCCTGCAGAAATGGCGAAACGCTATACCCAAGCTGCCAGCGAACTCCAAGTTGCGGCCACGGCAATGCGACAGGCACAAACAGACTTGCAAAACGAAAATCATCTGTTTACCGAAGCGATTGAACAGCAAAATATTGCCGTTGAACATATTCAAAAGGCATTAGAACTGCTCCAGCC
>JAGBXG010000319.1 GCA_017629415.1 Pseudomonadota bacterium
GACACTTGCCCGAGAACTTGGGCTGCCCGTTATCGTCCATGAACGCGACGCACATGAGGACGGCATGGCGATCGTCAGTGAATTTCCCGATGTTACCGGTGTGTTCCATTGTTATTCAGGAAACGTCGAAATGGCAGCTTGGCTCGTTGAACGCGGTTGGTATATCGGTTTTACAGGTGTTCTGACGTTCAAAAATGCCAAAAAAGCTCTGAATGTCGTCAAATCATTGCCTCATGACCGCATTGTCATTGAAACCGACTGCCCCTATATGGCACCTGATCCGTTCCGTGGTACGCGCAATGACCCATGCAAACTGTACCGCATGGCCGAAAAACTGGCCGAAGTCCTCGAAATTTCTGTCGAAGCAGCCCAAACTCTGACTTATGACAATGGCAAACGGCTTTATCGGCTGTAGAGCTAGATTTCTTTTTTGTGGGGCTCTGCCCTTGGATCCCGCCGGGGCGTTGCCCCGGTTACTGACGATTTTTGCCGCCAGTTGGATGCAATTTCGAGGAAGCAAGGAATGAAAGGAGGGAGCGTGCTAACGCACGTGACCGACTGGAATGACGCAGATGACGAAGAAAGTGCGCCAAATGGCGAGCAAAAAGCCCGCCAAAGGAGCTGAGCACCTAAGGAATCCTGCAATCTGGGGCGTTTTCGTGGGGTAGCCGGGTACTGATTACTGACGATTTTTGCCGCCAGTTGGATGCAATTTCGAGAAAGCAAGGAATGAAAGGAGGGAGCGTGCTAACGCACGTGACCGACTGGAATGACGCAGATGACGAAGAAAGTGCGCCAAATGGGTACTGGTTACTGACGATTTTTGCCGCCAGTTGGATGCAATTTCAAGAAAGCAAACACTCGGGTTTGCTTTGATGAACAAAGCGAATCAGGTTCTCTCCCTATGGGAGGGACCGCCCGAAGGGCAATAGTGAGATCGCAAGCAGTCCTCAATTCACCCCTCAATTTTCATGTTTTCAATTTTACGAATCAAATTTCGGCGTGAAATGCCTAAAACTTCTGCGGTTTTCGTTCTATTCCCTTGATTTTGTGCCAATGCCAAGGTGAGAATGCGTTTTTCAATCTCATGCATAGCGGCTTCCAATGTTTGCCCTGGTTTGAGGGCAAAATCCTCAAGTAATTGAGGTGTATACGTCGCATTTTTGACCGCTTCTTGCGCATGAAGCGTGACAGTTTGTGCTTGTTGTGCCCTTTCGTAAGCTTGCAATATCCGAGCGCTGATGCAATCTTGATGAATGGTTACTTCACCAGGCGCAAGAATGACAAGACGATGCATTTCATTCTCAAGTTCACGGATATTCCCAGGCCAATCGTATTGATAAAGGATGTGTGCTGCCTCGGCTGATAACGATTTCAGTGGTATTTGATGCATGGCACACTTTTGAGCCAGCAAACGATGACAAAGTGCCAAAATATCCTCGCGCCTATCTTTAAGCGGCGGAACCGTTATGACAAAACGATTCAAACAATAATAAAGCTCTGGTCTGAAAAGTCCTGCATCCACTTTATCTTTTAATGAAGTCTGACTCGTCATGATAATGCGTACGTTTGCCGAACGCATCAAATCATCCCCAAGTGCAGTAAATGTCCCTTCTTCGAGAAAATGCAACAGTTTGAGTTGCAATGCAAGAGAAAGGGCATCGATATCTTCGAGCACAAGTGTGCCATTTTGGGCAACATATAACAGTCCAGCTTTATCCGTCAGGGCACCTAATATTGCCCCGCGTTTATGCCCAAATAATTCAGATTCTAATTGTTGTTCCGGCAAAACTGCACAATTCAACACCATAAAAGGCCCATGCTTTTGTGCGCTTCGTTGATGAATCCATTGTGCGATCTTTTTTTTCCCAGTTCCGATCTCACCATGAATGAACACCGGTGAATGTAATTCACAAATATCATCAACATAACGCAGAATGCTCATCATTTCTTGAGATTTTGCAACAATTCGCTCACATTCATGTTCAAATTGTGTATTTTTAGTTTCTGCATTTACATCAGTTTTTCGGCACTGCACTTCAAGTTTCGAAGCCATTTCCATTAACATTTCTATTACGAGCCGAAAATCCTCTTGTCCGATAACATGCCTGTTTCTGGTTTCTGTACGCTGCATATCGAAGCCGGAGGCAAAGATGGCGCAAGGTTCCATAAGATTCCCATGTATGGGCACAGCAATTGTTTGTAATGCAGAGGTATCTGAATTGACAAATGGCGATTTCTGAATGTTGGATTGTTCAAACCATGTGATCCACATTTCTCGAGTTGGCATTTCAAACTGGCGAGAAATAGGTTGTCCAAGCATGAATATTTGGACATTGGCAGTGACCAAACCGATGTGAACATCGAACCGTCGGATGAGGATATTGGCCCATTTTTCGAGGGAAGTATGCTGAAGCAATGATGTAATTTGTTTCATGGTTTTAAGCAGATAAAAAAAAGGCCTCTCGAATGGAGAGGCATTTTTCATGGAGGCGGCGGGAGTCGAACCCGCGTCCGAAAATCTTCAATTTCGCCCTTCTACGTGTGTAGTCTTTGTTTGATTCCACAGGCGGAGGCCCAAAGACAGGCGCCGACTGAGTGGTTAAAATTTTATCTCGTCGCGGGAGCGCCTTTAACCACGGCTATCCGTTGACCATCCTGTAACTTGACGCCGAGACAGGCCTACAGGCACGACCTGAAACGACGGAATCGCATATTTGGATTCTGGTGCTATTACTGCCAATTAGGCAGCAAGAGCGAGCTCAACATTGTCGTTGGCAATTGTAAAGTTTCCGCAGTTTTAACGAGGGCACAGAAAACCCCGACACGCCGCACGAATCTCCGTATCCCCGTCGAAACCGTGACGCCCCCGAATGGGAACTGTCGTTTAACGACAAAGCGACGAATCATCGCAAAGTGACGCGACTTATAAGCACTTTGAAATAAAATGCAAGCCGCGAGTTCAACAAATCATCACCGTTCATGTAATAACAGTATTTTATGAGGCTCCGCTCCCACACCACGCCAAGGGGCTGAGCCCCTTGGATTCCTGCAAATTTAGATATTTTTCGTAGTCGAACGGCGACTCAAGCAACGTTATTCATTCGTTCGAAATCTTAAATTATTTGCATTTATTCTGATAGCAATGGTCAGACACACAGTTCATATCATAGAGACATTCTTCACCAGATTTAAGTTTGGGAATGCAATAGGTTTCATCTGAATTATAATAGGCATCAGAAATTTCAGCTAAGCGTTCTTTAGATGTGTCATAGCATGTGCCAGATTTACACCATGCATGATAATCACAATACTCGCCGTCATCGAGTTTTTGATGACATGTACCACTTATGCATGCATCTGACTGACATTCGGAATTATATTTACATGCTGAACCAACAGTTCGTTTCGGCGTACAAATATTATCACCAGAACAATAATAACCATTGCCGCATTGTGCATTCTTTGAACATCCACAAATCCATCCCCATACGGAATGTTTACAATATGAGGTGCATGTTACATTACCAGAACTACATTCAACACCTGGTTCACAGGTTCCCGCAATACAGAAGCCATTGCAGCAGTTGAATC
>JAGBXG010000320.1 GCA_017629415.1 Pseudomonadota bacterium
GGAGAGTATTTTTGCGCCTTGTTGGCGTGCGATTTTGAGGCATGCGTATGTGTCTGCGGTTTCGCCGCTTTGACTGATGGCGATGAATCCGTCATTGGATCCGATGATAGGTTCTCTGTAACGGTATTCGCTGGCGACATCGACGTCGACGGGGATTCTTGCAAGTTTTTCGATGACATATTTTCCTAAGAGACCGGCATGATAGCTTGTGCCGCAAGCAACAATTTGTAGTCTTCGACATGTTTCGAGGTGCAGTGCTTCGATGTCGGCATCGAGATTGACTTCGCCTGTGTCTTCGAGGATTCGGCCTCGGAAAGTGTCAGTAATTTTTTGCGGCTGCTCGTAGATTTCTTTGAGCATGTAATGTGGATAGCCTTGTTTTTCGGCGGCAGCGATATCCCATTCGATGGTTTTAATGGGACGTTGGCAGGGGTTTCCTTGTAGATCGGAGATTTTGACTTCTGTTGGTGTGATGTGTGCGATATCGCTGTCTTCGAGGAAGATGAAGTTTCTGGAATAGGCGAGGACAGCGGCGATATCACTTGCGGCAAACATTTCGCCATCGCCGACCGCGAGCAAGAGGGGGCTTTGTTGTCGTGCAGCAATGATTTCGTTGGGGTGATCGGCACAGATCGCTACGATAGCGTATGAGCCTCGGACGCGTTGGAGAGCGTTGCGCACGGCTTGTTCAAAGTTCATTCCGGATTCATAATTTTCGGAGAACAGGTGTGCGACGATTTCGGTATCGGTTTCTGAGGCAAAGGTGTGACCTTTTTGCGTTAATTCTTGTCGCAATTCGAGGAAATTTTCGATGATGCCGTTATGAACGATGGCGAATTTTCCGTATCGATGGGGATGAGCGTTGGATTCACTGGGTTTTCCGTGTGTAGCCCATCGTGTATGTCCGATTCCGGTATGTCCGCGCATGGGTTCGATAGTCAATCGCGTGATGAGGTTTTCGAGTTTTCCATGTGCGCGTCGTAAATCGATGTCGCCTTCGTGACAGACGGCGATACCGGCAGAATCGTATCCTCGATATGCGAGTCTGCTCAGTCCAGATTGAATGATTTGCACGCAATCCCTGCTGCCGATATATCCAATAATTCCGCACATATTTATTTGAGTCCTTTGGTTTTATGGATTTTAGAGATGTATAAAGTTTTGTGTGGTTTTGGCTCAGATTCCGCTAAGGGGCTGAGCCCTTGGAACCCACAATAGAAATTTACGTTTTTTGCAGGTTTGGCGGTACTGAATTTTGAGGTTTTGGGGGCGGAATGGGATTTATGTATCTTATTTCGCCGCCTGCAAACGATAGGTTTTATATCAAATTTTTAGCGAAGGTCAGGATAATACTTGATTGGGGCGTTGCGGGGCGGAGCCACGCACGGGGGTAGGCGCGTATTTGCGTAGCAAATAGCGCCGTAGGGGCGTGAGCCCCTCTATATGAAGTTTAAAATGATGTCAAAACGTTGCAATAGGATGATTTTTGGCGTTCGGCATCAGGAGAAGAAAAGGTTCCAGAGGCGTTCGATGTCGTTTTTGAACGCCAGCATGATGAGCAAGGCGACCATGGCAAGGCCGATGTAGGCGATGATTTGGCGCGTGCGCATGGAGAGCGGGCCGCGTTTAATGGCTTCGACGCCGAGAATGGCGAGCTTGCCGCCGTCAAAAAGCGGGATGGGGAGGAGGTTGAGAATGCCGAGGTTGATGGAGATAATGGCGAGCATTCGGAGGAAGGCGTTGATGCCATCTTCGCCGGCTTTGGAGGCCATGTGACCGATCATGATGGGGCCGCCGAGGGATTTTGTCGATACTTTGCCTTGGAACATTTTTCCGACATAGACGACGAGCATGGTGGATGCTTTGACGGTGGTGGTGAATGAAACGGTCGTGGCATAGATGAAGCGGTCGCCCCAGGTTTTGTCGACGCGGTCGGGCGATACGATGGGTGTTTTGTGATAGAAACCGGCGTAAATGATAGGCAGTTCCTCTTGAAATTCACCGATAATGGTCAGTTTTTCGAGCTGAATCGTTGTGGTGATGACGTTGTCGCCGCGCAGGATTTCAAGTTTGTGCGGATTTTCCCAGTCTTGGACGAGTTTATCGAGGAAGGAACGGAAAACATTGACCGATTGTCCATCGATGGTCAGGATTTTGTCGCCTTTCTGGAGGCCGGCTTTGGAGGCCGGGGAATTGGGATCGACTTCGGAAAGGTACATATTGGCAGAAGCAATTCCGAGCTGGTCAATCGAAGTGATTTGGGCAGGAATCGTGACCTGAATCGGATTCAGAACACTGACCGTACCATATTCAACGGGAAGCTGTGTGGGACGCAGAACCGTCAATTTGAGCGTTTCGGACGAATTGTGACGAATGGCTTGTTCCAGTTCGACAAAGGTTTTGACGGGCTTGCCGTTGACTGCTGTAATTTCATCAAACGTCTGGAGTCCGTGGGTTGCCGCAGGTTTTTGGGTCGAAGTCAGGCCAATAATAGACGGCGCTGCATCGGGCGTAATGCCAATACGTCCCACGGTTTCGGTCATGACATCCATGCTGTCGCGAAGCGTTGTCGATTGCGGTGTGATGTTGACATCTAACGATTTTCCATCGCGCAGAACCGTAAATTTGAGCTCTGTATCCGGATTTTCAGAAATGAGCTTATGGAGTGTCGTCCAGTATTTGATTTCTTCGCCGTCAATATGGGTTACGACATCGCCGGGTTCAAGGATGCCAATCGCCGGTGAATTATCGAGCACTTGCCCAACATGAGGCGGTAAATCTGTCGTCACTGTCCCCAAATAAACCGCAAACAGAATCGGAATCGGCAGAATCAAATTGAACAGCGGCCCTGCCAGATTAATAATCGCCTTCTGCCAAATCGGTTTATTGTTGTAAGCACGGGCGAAATCCGGGTCTTCTTTGTCGGTAATTTCTTCAAATTCATTGCCATACATTTGGACATAACCGCCCAACGGCAATGCACGGATTTCCCAATCGGTATCTTTGCGCTTAAACCCAAACAATTTGGGTCCAAATCCAATCGAAAAATGGGTGACTTTAACGTTGAAGATACGTGCCGCCAAATAATGCCCAAATTCATGGACAAAGACGAGCACCCCAATCAATATCACGATATAAACAACGGCCATAAATACCTCGCTCTTTTTTTGAGCGTAAGTTTAAATCAAGCGTTCTGAGAACGGTTTTGAATGACTTTTTTGAGGGGGCCAAGCCCCCTGCGGCGCTATGCCTGCGGCATACGCGCCTACCCCCCATGCGGGCGCTGCCCGCAACACCCGCCGGGGCTTTGCCCCGGACCCCTTTTTTCTTGGGGCTTCGCCCCAAACCCCACCGGGGCTTTGCCCCGGACCCCACCACAGGGCTAAGCCCTTTGGAATCCGCAAATTGGGGCAAGGAATGAAAGGAGGGAGCGTGCTAGCGCACGTGACCGACTGGAATGACGCAGCTGACAAAGAAA
>JAGBXG010000321.1 GCA_017629415.1 Pseudomonadota bacterium
GGCGTCCGCCGCAGGCAGTGCAGGGCAGGGTGAGGTCGTTGAGGAACATCATTTCAATCGTTCTGAACCCGAGACCTTCGCAGACGGGGCAGCGTCCTTGACCCGTGTTAAACGAAAAATGGCTGGCGGTCATGCCGCGATCGACGGCTTCGGCCTGTCGAGCCAGGAGCTGCCGAATTCCTGTAAAAGCCTTGGTCATGGTGGCGACACAGGCGCGCATGGAACGTCCCAGAGCACCTTGTTCCATCATGATGACTTCATCAAACCGTTCAAATCCGGATACGGTGGCCGAAGTATCCATTTCCAGAATACTGGGTTCCTGATTGTCTTCTGTGGCTGTTTCGCGTTCGGGATCGCGCATTTGCCAATTTTGATACAGCACATCGTGAATCAGGGTCGATTTTCCCGAACCGCTGACGCCGACGATGGTGACAATTTGCCCGAGCGGAATATTGACGGAAATATTTTTCAAGTTATGAATCGAAGCATTTTCGATGCGCAGATAATGGCCTGTGGGCAAGCCGGAGGACTTGAGTGTTGTACGGCTTTCGGCGCGCAGCATGTATCCGGTCGGGGTGTCGCTATGTTCCAAGCCGGCAACATTGCCTTCATAAATGATTTGTCCGCCGCCTTCACCGCCGCATGGCCCCAGTTCGAGGATATGATCGGCTTGTCGGATGACATCGACATCGTGTTCGACGACGACGAGGGTATTGCCCATTTCCTGGAGTGATTTCATTACCCGGACGAGTTTCATGCTGTCGACGGGATGAAGCCCAGCCGTCGGTTCATCGAGGACATAGAGTGTGTCGCATAAACCGCGTCCTAAGCCGCATGACAGATGCAGACGCTGACATTCGCCGCCCGACAAGGTTTTGCTTTTGCGGTTTAAGGTCAAATATCCCAGTCCTACGCCATCCATCGTTCGAAGCCTCAATATGGCTTCTTCCCAGGGGGTCAAACAGCCTGCAGATTGCATATCTTCAGCCGGCATTGAGGCAAAAAAAGCCAGTGCTTCGGATACGGTCATCCGCATGACATCGACAAACGATTTCCCATAGAGATCGATATGCCGTGCAATATCGGCCATACCGGAGCCGTCGCAAGCTTCGCAGGGCGTATATCCTCTAAAACGGGCCAGCTGAATCCGGCTTGTGAACTTGTTGCTTTTGGACTGCAGCATTTCAAAGTAACCCATGACGCCGTGATAAGGCGGTTTTCCAAATTTCACGGCATACTGTTGTTCTTCGGTCAGGCGTTCAAACGGCACATCGACAGGAATCTTTTGTCTTTGGCAAAATCCGAGCAATTGCATTTTTCGCGCATGTGTCGAAGGCGTGCGCAAAGGAATGATGGCATCGTTTTCAATCGACAGATTGCGGTTGATGACGCGGTTCCAGTCGATGCCGCTGACCGAGCCAAAGCCGGTGCAGGTTGGGCAGGCTCCCAGGGTTGAATTGGGGTCAAAATGTTCGGGCCGCAGCACGGGATATTGTTTCTGGCAGCTTCTGCAAGTAAATCGGCGGTCAAAGATGAGGGTTTCATTGCCGTCGGGTCTCAAAATATCGACATAAAGGCGGCTGTCACCCAAGGCAAAGCCTTCTTCCAGAGCTTCGGCCATGCGTCCGTCCACGCCGGTTTCGGGTTTGAATATCACACGGTCGATCAGCACGGGGAAGGTTTGGGCATCCAAAAGGTTTTCGATCTCTGCGCCTTCGCTGATTTCGACAATTTTGCCCTCGCGCCAGAGCCGCTGATAGCCGCCCACGGCCAGCGCAGCCAGCCTTTGTGCTGCCGATTCGCCTTCTGCCAGGCGGATTTCAGCCCAAATGACGAGTTTGAGCTTTTCGCCATAAGCAGCCAGTCTTCGACCGATTTCCAAATCGGTGTCGCGGCCCACTTCGCCGCCGCATGCGGGGCATTTCAGCGCACCTATATGGGCAAACAGCTGCGCGATATGCACGAGCAATTCCGTCACTGTGGCAATCGTCGAACGCGGGTGGTCAAAGCTGCTTTGCTGCCGCAATGCAATGGCAGGCAGGCAATTTTCAATCTTATCGATGGGCGGTTTGGGCATTTCGTCCAAAAACATCCGCACATAAGTAGACATCGATTCTAAAAATCGCCGCTGTCCTTCGGCATAAAGCGTATCAAACGCCAAGCTCGACTTGCCGGAGCCGCTGACACCGGTCAGCACCGTCAGTGCACGCATGGGAATGCTGCACGTCACATTTTTTAAATTATTCGTTCTGACACCGCTCAGTTTAATGGAACGCATGGGGGATTTATCCAGACATGAAAACATA
>JAGBXG010000322.1 GCA_017629415.1 Pseudomonadota bacterium
ATTTTAATCGTGAGAGTTCGTCATTTTGAGGGGGCAGCCGCCCCCTTCGGCGCTATTGGGCGCGGCGTATGACGTAAAACGGCATAGCCGCGCCCGCAAGGCGTATGGGGGATGCATAGCAGCCCCCATAGCCGCGCGCCAATACGCGCCTACCCCCACAGCGGGGACACCCCGCAACGCCCCGTACCAACCTCGTATTCATGCATAGAATACATAAACTCTTTAATACCCATGCATCTTATGCTTAAAAACACAAATCAATGTGTATTTTATGCATCTCATTATGATGCGACAGTTAAGCCGCATTCATAGATTTTTCCCAGTTTGTAATCCTCATATGACCTATTCGAAAGATTTTATTACACCGTCGGCTGCGACTGAAAATATCCGTTATGCCATCCGTGAAGTCACGGTTTTGGCGCGTCAGCTTGAACGTGAAGGCCGACGCGTATTGTACTTGAATATTGGCGATCCCAATGTTTATGATTTTGACCTTGTGGATGAGGCAAAAGATGCCGCGATTTGGGCACTGACGCATCAAAAAAATGGTTATGCGCCGTCTGAAGGTGTCCCCGAAGCGCTTGCCGCCATTGAAAAAGATGCGCATGAACGCCAGCATATTGGTTCGATTGTCGGCTCATTTACGGGCAATGGCGCCAGTGAATGCATCGATTTGGCCATTACAGCTTTGGCCAATCCCGGCGATAATATTCTTTTGCCCACGCCGACTTATCCGCTTTATGCAACGATTTTGACGCGTCTCAATGTCGAAGCCCGTTATTATCAGCTGGATGAAAGCCGTGATTGGGAACCCGATGTTGAGCACATGGCGACATTGATTGATGATCGTACACGTGCTGTTGTCATTATTAATCCGAACAATCCGACGGGTTCCGTTTATTCAGAAGAGAGTTTGCGCCGAGTGGTGGCTTTGGCCAAGGCGCACAATTTGCTCATTATGAACGATGAAATTTATGAACGTCTCGTGCTTGATGCCGATCATCAGCATGTCAGTCTTGCATCTTTGGATGAAGAAGCTTGCGTCGTCACGTTCAATGGTCTGAGTAAATCATACATTGGCCCGGGTATCCGTATGGGCTGGGGGCTTTTGAGCGGCCCGCGAGAACGTCTTGAAGCCTATTTTGATACGATTTGCCGTATGCTTCGTGCCCGTTTATGCTCGAGTCATATTTTCCAGTGGGCTATCAAGCCCTGTCTGGAAGGCGGTCAGTCGCATTTGCCCGGTGTGCTGGCTAAACTGCGTCATCGCCGTGATTTATGTATGCAAAAGATCGCCCAAATTCCCGGTCTGTCTTGCGATTGTCCGCGCGGTGCTTTTTATGCCTTTGTCCGCGTGGAAGGCGTGAAAGATGATGCCGTGTGGTGCCGTGAATTGCTCAAATCTAAAGGTGTTGTCGTTGTGCCCGGCTCGGGATTTGGGTATCATGATGATAATGCCGGATATTTCCGCATTGTATTTTTGCCCGAAGAAGAAGTTTTGGCCGAAGCCTTTGATAAAATCGCTGAATTTATGAGTGAGCAAACAGTTTGAGAGGCGGTGATTTACAGAAAGCATTTGCGCGATTGACAGCCATTGCCGGCCCCAAAGGCGGGGTCGGACGTTCGACGTGTGCGGTTGCTTTGGCTCGTGCCTTGGTCATTCGCGAACGCCGTGTGCTTTTGGTTGAATTTTGTTCGTTTGGCAGTGAATTGGGCCCTCTGCTCGATATGCCCGAGCTTACAACTCAATCTGCCGAAAATTTTGCACCTGTACCCTCCCCGTTAAACGGTCTGGATATACTCTGTTTGTCTGCAAAATCGTTCGAATGTGACGCATCGACAAACCTTTGTGAAACTCTACGTCAGCTGAAATATGACGATGTTGTTTTAGATTTGCGAGCAGGTCTTGATGCCGTATCTATCAAGGTATTTTTGTGCGCAGATTTGCCCATTCTCATGTCAGATCCTGAACCTGGATGCTTACAACTGACGATGAAATGGCTTGAACAAGCGATTTGTACGCATGTCCGATCTTTATCGCCTGCTCTTTTGGGCGATATCAGTTCTTGGCCTTTTATTCAAACATACGCCCAGCTGTCTGCTGCTCAGCAAAGTGAATTGCTCAAAATTTTGGGGCGGTTCCGTTGTGCGTTTTTACTCAATCGCCGCCGCGAACAAAGTGAAGCCTTGCAATGTCATGCATTATGCCATGCTTTGGGCATGATGTTAGGCATTCATGTCACACCATTGGGCACACTTTCAGCGGATGATCGACGCTGGTTTTATGCGCGCCGAATGGCCGATGTGTCATTATTTGTACGCGAAGATCCGCTTGTCCGCGAGTTGGAAGCCATCTTGCGCGAAAACATGCCGTCATTTGAGCATAGCGTTTGTCTGCCCATTTTGGATGCCAAACTACATCCCCTCGAACTTTTGCGCGTCAAAACACCTGGCATGGCCCGAGCCGCTTACCGCCAACTTTGGGAAGGCTATAAACGCGAAAATGGGCTTGTTTCTGCTGTCATGCCGCGCCAAATTGTCATGCATACCATTCAGCTTCTGGAAATCGCACACCGCAATGCAGAAACTGGAAACACGATTGACAGTTCCGCAGGTCTCAGTCAGCCCAACGCACATTCCGGCGGATTGCACACCAGCAATGAACCTCCACGACATCACTCCGGCAGTATCGTGCGAACCGGAGGTAAAATTTCACCCCAAGACTGTTCCCGTGATGCCGGTCTTTGGCTCCAAAATCAACGCAAAGCCCAAAATCTCACGCTGTCACAGCTGGCCATGAAAACACGTATCCCCCAGCGCGTACTGGAGCATATCGAAGCCCTGACATTTGAGCCCATGGCTGCGACACGGTTTACCGCGTATTTATTTGAGATTGCGCGTGGTTTGAACATCCCTGCCGATGATGTCAAACAAAAATTCGGCGTATAACGTAAGTCACCATGGTGGGTTCCAAGGGGCTCAGCCCCTTGGCAGAGTTTGGAGCAAAGCTCCTAAAGAACTTGGCATACGCGCACTTGGAATTATTCATCGAAACGGTAAACGGCTTTCAGCGCACAATGATCACTGTCGCTGTAACCGCTGTATGCACTTGTACCGCAAACGCGCTCAGATTTTTCCAGATGCTGACGGAATGCTGCATTGTAATAGAGGTGGTCAAAAGCAGCCGAGTTTTGCCAGGTATAATAATCGGCAGGATCCATTCCTTCTGTGCTTCGTACAAGAAGACCATCTTTTTCGATGGCCTGCATCGGTGCTGAGTCGGGATAATCGTTCAAGTCTCCGCCCAAAATGACAAGTCTTCCCGGATTTGCAGCGATGTAATCAGCAACAATCTGCTGACACAATTTTGCTTCTTCCAGTCGCCTGTCTCCAACAGGATCTGTTGCCTTTGACACGAGATGCGTGACAAACACAGTCAGTTCCAGGCCATTGTTCAACGTGATTTCAGCTTGCAGCAGTTCTCGGGCAATCAGTTTGGTCGAACCATCAGGCAAAGTTATCGAATGTTTATCTCGATGTTTTTCTAAAGCCGTAATTTTACCGCGCGTCAGGATACCGACATCCACCGTAGCCGGCATGCCAATTTCACCAAAGGCATAATCGGTATAAATGCCGGGCACAAAACTGTTGTAAACATCGGTCAAACAGCTTTCTTTCTCAATCTCTTGCAACAGAATGATATCCGCATCAATTCCGCCAATACCGTTTGCGACGAGAGAAGTTTTCCCCTCATATTCAGCCTGGGAAAACTGCTTTTCAAAATCACCATATTGGCAGGCCCCCGAATCGCAGACTGTATCAAAGAAATGATGAACATTCCATGTTGCCACCGTTACGCGTTTTACGGTTTCAACAGGCGGTGTCTGTACAGGAGGATTGGACGATTCTGTATTCTCAGTACAACATACACAGCCTGCCAAAATACATGTCAAAAGCAAAACGGTATTTACGATTCGCATAACTCGACACCGGCAGGCAAATATCCCTTGATCGTTTCTGCCGAAACCGGCCCTTTTCGAAGTATGGTCCATTTTTTCTCCTCTATCTTTAACACGGTTGTCGGCGTACCTTGACAAGCATCCACCTGATAAATTCTGAATGCAATATCCTGTCCCATAAATACACGTCGAGCTTCGTTTGTATTCGTCGCAGGCGGTTCGGCATTGGTATTTGCGCTGGGCACGGCCAAAGGCACATTCGCAATGCGCAAAATGGCCTGAGCAGCGGCATTATGCGGACACCGAATACCGACAAAATGGTCATCGGACACGCAGGCATCACTCAAACAAGAGCGCGCCGGCAGCACCAATGTCAGCGGCCCAGGCCAATAATCTTTGGCCAATTCTCGCGAGGCCCCCAAATCGGCATAAGCTTCTGCCATAGCCAAATCAAGCACCATCACCGGAAAAGGCTTGCCTCCCGGCCGCTGCTTGACCGAAATCAAATGTTCAATGGCATCATCATTAATGGCATCTGCAGCAATACCGTACACCGTTTCAGTCGGAAAAATCACGAGTTCCCCATTCAAAAGTGCCTGCGCAGCCAAAAATACCTGAGGCTCCATCGGTAAATCGCGCGTTACCGTAATTTCTACTGACATCTTATTCTCCTTTTTCAAACCGTTTCAGCGCACGTTCGGCCGCCGATCTGACCCACTCACAGGCATGCGACCGACAAACTTCCAACAATTGCTTTTCATAATGCCAAAATCCCAAATTTCCAATCACAAGACACAGATTTCTTTGCACCATGTAAGGATGCGCTCCCCCCATGGCCGAATCCGCAAGCCTGCGACGTAACTGTCCGGCACTCATCTCGAGCATTTCCGACCACTTGAGCCCATAAATGACCGGCTCACAGCTTTCTGGATTTGTATTATATACATTATCACAGCGACTGTTTGCATTATATTCACAATCCACACTGCACTCAGAATTTTTTATCATCTCATCATGCGTAGACAGATTTTTATTTGGGGCATGCGCTATGCGGCTATCGCCGTCATACGCGCCTGCAGCGTCGCTATGGCGCGGTTGCGCCATACGCGCCGCAACTTTTTGTTGCCCTCCCCTGGCACGTGGACAAGCTATCTGGCATCTGTCACATCCCCACAGACATGCGCCCATGGCCTGCGCAAATGCCTCGGGCATTTCGCCGCGATGTTGCGTCGTCCAATAAGCCAAACAACGATGGAAATCATATCCGTCTTCAGTCAAAGCCCCTGTTGGACAGGCAGCTGCACACAATCTCTGCCCTGATGCACAGCACCCACATGCCCCAGGCATCACCCCATTTGACACCTCCGTTGCGGATGGTTTATCCGATAAACGAACAATTTCTGATTCATAAGCCATCAAATCGACATCGACTAAAATTTCACCTAATACCACATAAGACCCAAGTTCAGGATGAATCACCATTCGGTTGTGCCCTATCTTTCCTAAACCAGCTCGCACGGCCAGCTCACGTTCCAAGATCGGCGCAGAATCCACACAAATACGATAGTTTTGCACCCCATAATGCTGACAAAGCTTTTCTGCGAATGGTGTCAAGCGTTCCCGAACAATGGCATGATAGTCTCCAAAAGCACAAAAACGCGCCAAATAGGGTCTTAATACTTCTGGTAATTCAGGCATTCGCAAAGCGCAGCACACCACACATTTTGTCCCCGGCATCAATGCATCAAATCCACATCGACAAGCCGCATTTTTGACCAAATAAGCCAAATTTTCAGGCACTCCATGAGACACAATGGCCATATATTGATCATACGTCAACAAGCTTGTTGCTGACACTATGCCAATTGCATCTATCTGACATGTCATTCGATGACTCCTTTTACTCGAAAATCCACAGTCCCTTAAATCCAAAAATAAAATTTAAACAACAGCAAAAAAATATTCTGTAATAACCTCCGGGGATTCTTTCATTTTGTGCGAAATCCACCATCTCAACGTCGTCATAAACGTCGATGCAATGTGATTTTTCCAAAAAGATTGGGGAAGGTTTTGATATTTGGGAGATTCAAACAAAGCGTAATTTCTTTCAACAAGTATCTCCAAATGAGTTCGAAAATGATTCAGAAATAATTCATGATTTGGAGAAGATATGAGCGTTAAAATATGATTATCGTTTTTTTTGAAATGTTGAAAAAGATGCAAAAAAGTCGATTGAGAGCCAGCACATTCAAAAATATGTCTGTGTTCGTGATTTTCATCGTTTTCGACATCCAAAATATGACAAAATAATTCTTGGCATATTTCTCTGAGCAGAAAATCTTTGGTTTCAAAATGGGCATAAAAAGTGGCTCTGCCGATGTCTGCTTTTTCTATGATTTCACCCACTGTGATTTGATGATAATCTTTTTGAGACAACAGTTCCGTAAATGCTTGAAATATGGCTTCCCGAGTTTTGCGCTGGCGTCTGTCCATGTCTTCACCATACACATCATGAAATATGTTCAATAATGAACGGTTAAAGAAAGATATCTATCGAGATACGTTCGTTTTTATCCATACCATTTTAAAAAATTGTTCCGTAACAAACAAATGCTCAAACCTGCATGTTGAAAGTTCTGCACCATCTGATACGAATGAGCCAACCGAACACACTGTTCGGTATTAAACCTCCTGTATCATAACATCATTAAAAGTCAATGTGGGGATACGATGAAAACGGAACGGAATATTCTGATTGCTTTTATTTTAAATCTCTTATTTTCTATTTTTGAGTTTATTGGCGGCATGTGGACCGGCAGTGTCGCCATTATTTCCGATGCTGTTCATGATTTTGGGGATGCCACCACTATCGGAATATCTTATTTTTTAGAGAAAAAGAGCAAAACTCAAGCCGATGAAAAATATACTTACGGTTATGCACGATATTCTATTTTAGGCGGTCTCATCACAACAGTTATTCTGATGGTCGGCTCTGTATGGATGATATATCACGCCCTTGAAAGACTGATGTCCCCCACCGAAATTCATTATCAGGGCATGATAGGATTGGCGGTTATCGGTTTATGTGTCAATCTTTGTGCTGCATTTTTGACTCGTCATGGAGAATCATTGAATCAAAAAGCCGTCAATTTGCACATGCTTGAGGATGTCCTGGGATGGATAGTGGTATTGATGGGTGCCATTGTGATGCATTTTACAGATTTTGTATGGATAGATCCCGTCATGTCTGTGGGAATATCCATTTTTATTCTGGTTCATGCCATTAAAAATCTGACAAAAATCATGGCTGTTTTTCTAGAAAAAGCTCCGCATCACATTGAAGTGGACAAACTCAAAGAAAGTATTGAACAGATCAATGGCATACAGGAAGTTCATGATTTCCATATTTGGACTTTAGATGGAGAACATCACCTTGCAACGATGCACATTGTGACCGACAATGCATCTGCAAAACTGAAATCTGTCATTCGTGAAACCTTGCTTGTCCATCACATTGGGCACGTCACGATTGAATTTGAAAAAAGCTCGGAACATTGTCATCAAAAACATTGTCATTTAGAGATTCCGACGTTCCACGGTCATTGTCATGTGTAAATAAATTTTAATGAATTTGTTGTGTGAGGTTTTATATTACAATACAATAGTTTAAATATTGGTTCACAGCCCTGGCTTTATAGAGCGAGGCTGATTCTGTACTCTTACTTTTGTCATTTAGAGGGAACGAAACGATGAAGGCTAAAAACGTATTTGTTATTTCATTATTCTTAATTTGCTCATTTGGATTTGGGTGTTCTGAAGAAAATGGCAACAACAGTGGTGGTGAAGATAGTATTGAAGATAGTAATTCATCAGATGACGGAAACCATGAAAATGGTGACAACAATGAAAATGGCGACAACAATGAAAATGGCAACAACAATGAAAATGGCAACAACAATGAAAATGGCGACAACAATGAAAATGGCGACAGCAATGAAAATGGCAACAGCAATGAAAATGGCAACAGCAATGAAAATGGCGACAGCAATGAAAATGGCGACAGCAATGAAAATGGCGACAGCAATGAAAATGGCGACAACAATGAAAATGGTGAAAATCCCTCTGTTATTCACAAAGTTATTATGGGAGAAGATGATATCGTTCTATTAGAATCATTTATTGAGGACGCATATGAAAAATTAGGGGTTCCTGGTGTAGCTGTGACAGTTGTTGAAAATGGTAAAACTGTATTTGCCAAGGGATTTGGTACTCGTGAATATGAAAAAGATTTGCCAATCACAGAGAAAACACTATTCCAGATTGGTTCAGTGAGTAAAATGTTTACAGGATATTTGGCCTCGGAAGCGGTACGGCAAGGGAAAATGCAGTGGGATACTCCGATTTCGACGTATTTACCTGAGTTTGTTACTGGGAGTGAAGAATTTACAAATACAGTAACATTAAAGCAGGCTTTAAGCATGAGTTCCGGATTTCCTCGGAAAGATTTTTATTGGTTGCTTGAACATCGAACTCCAGAAGAAGGCTTGGCGCGAATGGCCACAGTGTCACCAGTTGCAGCCCCTGGTGAACAGTTTATGTACAGCAATCAGATGATTGCAAGCGGTGGATATGCTGTTGCTCGTAGTTTTACGCAGGAGGGAAGCCTTCTTGAAGCGTGGCGCAATACGATGCAGGAACAAGTTTTTGACAAACTTGATATGCAAGATACGACTTTTGATTTGTCTGAAGTGGAGACTTCAGAACATGCGATACCAACGGAATCTCAACTTTCGTATGATTTGATGGTTATGCCTATTGCTTGTGATGGTTCTGTGACGCAGTACGAACCAGCAGGAGGAATTTGGACGAATATGAATGATATTGGCAAATTTATGATTGAAGCAATATCCAATTCATCAAGTGAGCATACTGTAAGATGGGAACCCGTGATTGCTCTGGGTGATGGTCGCACAAGTTATGGTATTACTTCCATGATACAATATGCAGGTGTTCCTTTCATTTATCATGATGGTGGTATATGTGGTTTCCAATCGCGTATGGCATTGATTCCAAATTATCGATTAGGTTTTTCGATTATGACGAATTCTGGATTAGGAGCATCTGCTGTTGAAACAATTTCACAAATGTTGATAGATATTATTTTTAAAACATCTAACGCATCGGGATATTTAGATCTATATACTGAATACCTGGAGACATCAAAAGCTCAAGCTCAGCAGTTTGTCAACAATGATGTTGAATTGACACCGGATGCAGCCTGGCTTCAAGCTTTAGTAGGTAAATATCATGATGATGATATGGGTGATATTGAGATAAGTATAGAAGATGGTTCAGGTGTATTTGATGCTGGGGAATGGAAATCAAAATTTGGTATATACAAAGATAGTACAGAACGTTATGCGATATTAATGGATCCTCCGTTTAAGGGATTAACTTTTGAAATCATTAAAAGTGGTGAAGGTGATGTGTCAGAATTAGTTATTTATGAAGAGCAAGTTTTAATTTCCTATCAATATCATCTTAAAAAGATAGATTAATCTTTTGGTATCAAGTACCAGTTATGATTCAGATATTTGATATGAGCTAACGTTATTTTTGACATAAATTCCCGAAATATTTAATTTTTGGGAATTTATGTCTTTATTTGAGTATGTGATATGATTTTTCAGCCGTTATAAGGGGCTTAGCGTCTTGTGCGTATTTCCAAAGTCAGTGTTCTCTTATGTGGTTTGGAGCAAAGCTCCGCTGGCGTGGAGCCTCACAAGAACATTTTAGCTTCTATTGGCATGGCAGATTGCGATGGCCAGGGCATCTGAGGCATCGACAGGCCAGGTGAGTTGTACGCCGAGAATGTCGTGATAAATGTCGATGTAATATGATTTTTCCAAAATGATTTGGGAAGGTTTTGATATTTTGGAGATTCAAATAAAAAGAGTTCTCTCTCAACAAGTATGTTCAAATGGGTTCTAATTGTACCAAATCGGCTGGACGACAATTATCGACCCAAATCGTATCATCATCGATATCGTGGCATTGATAATCGGCAATGCATTGTCCTTCATGACATACTTCACCATATTGGCATGTCTGCTGAAGGCATTGACATCCCTCTTTTGTTATACATTCATACATCCATTTGTGCTCAACATCGACATCACCAAACCATTTGGCTTCTTTCTTGAGACAGTCGCGAATGAGATACTGCGAAAGATTCAACTCAGAAGAAACTTTACAATCATTTACCCATGACACTTCATTATGCTCGCAATCATCATTCGTATAATTATTTTCCATAACTATTCTCTTTTTATTTTCAACACAACTTTTCATCGAAATATGTAATTCATGATTGATACAATAGTCTCGATATTCAATTTTTTCTTTGCCACACTGACATCCCTGAGAATTGGCACACTGTTGTAAATTGTCGCTAACAAGATATCCATCTTTGAATTCAAAAGTTTTATCTGTCAAAGAATCGATACACCCTTGTTCTGTACATATACCAGAAGGAGGACATAATTTATCTCGGCATAAACAACCACGAACATGTTCGCATGATTCCATATCCTGCATTTTAACATCATCAGCAAAAGTAATATCGTCATTAGAAGGACAAATCACCCCTTGTTTCAGTGAATGCCCATTACAATATTTAGACAACCATTTTCCATGATGACAATAATAGCCATCCCAATCACTGAGTCCTACATTTCCACAAAATGCTTTATCCACCTGACAAGTTGTATGTTCTGGCAATGGTTTGCCGGCACAATGACATGGCTTATGATTTAATGTACATTTCCAACGATTATTTTCACATTGATAATCATCCCAATTAAGCAGTTTATCTTCCCCACATACAGCAACTTCTTGATAATCAACAACATCACATTTTGTACCGGCAGGAAGAAGTTTGTTTTGACAATGACGTTGACCTTCTTCTGCTTTAACAATCCATTTTCCTTCAATACAATCATGTTCTGATGCCGTTTGAGGTGAAAAACAAACATCGCCGCAACATTGATATTCTTTATTTTTCATTGTGCACAATGCACCAGTTCGTAGTTCAACATCACCACATAAACACTTATCAGATGTACAAATCCAGGTTTTATGATTTTCAAGGCACTCATATCCTATCAAATCACTTAACCCATTTTGATCATAACAATAGCTCTTATCATCAATACAATGGGCATTCTTTGGAATCTGCTTATTACCACAAAGACACTTATCAGATGTACAAATCCAATTTCTTTCAAGGCTATTTTCAGCAAAACATTCATATCCAGTCAAATCGGACGGACTTTTGACTTGTTTGCAATAAATGTTTTCATGATTACAATAAGCACTCTTTGGAAGCAGCTTATTGTCACAAATACATTCTCCTGTCTGGCATTTCCAATCTCCATAATCACATCTATAATGATCGAGATTTTGAGGGGCTTGTACCTGTTCGCTAAAGTGATATCCCCTGCATCCTATCAACTCAGTGCCATCTTTTTTACCATAGCAATTTGCCCCAGACGGTAATTTTTTACCATTGCAAATACAGGTATTTGTATCATCACACATCCAAAGCGCATAAAAACTCTCCTGCTTTATTTGATAATGTTCAGAGACTTTGGGTTGATAAGCTAAATGATTGGAATATGCCGCCGCACATCTATTTATCGGCTCTGAAACACCTGGCTCAAACCAGACTCCCTTGCTATTGATTGCACATTGTCCATCAATGCATGCCGCACCTTGAATACACCGCCCTGTACCACATTCACAACCACCATCACGTTCACAAATCCACATCCCAATCGTGATTTCTTCTTCTTTACCACTATCTATACCTTCAATATCGAATTTTATATATTGATATTCTTCTATTGTTTTGGGCGGAATCTCAGAAGGACAATCTGGACAAAGATATAAACTGACTTGACGCCCAGGATGACTCGTTCCAGCCCCCTCAATACCACTTGTCAACTGACAATTCAGCGCATCATTGACAATAACACCAGCATGATAGCAGTTATCAAATGCACAAATTTGATTTTCACCACACCGATGCGTTCCACATGCACATTCTTTCTGCTTACATAGAAAACTTCCCTCTACGCCACCAACATAATAGCATCCACCATCGCCACATGCTTCACCAGGAGAACATTTCACACTTAGATTGGAACCATATCTGCTTATTGAACTGTCTTCACAATCACAACCCTCTGGAGATAAACACACTTCTTTATTCATGATATTAGGATAGTCAGACACAGTTTCACATCGATTATCAATACACCTTTCATCCGCCTGACATATGACATCACCACATTGAGAAGTTTTAAATTCCACAGATGGTACCTCTAAATTTGGGTTTGCAGGACGTTCGTCCGTTTGAACCATTTGTTTAGAAGCACAGGCGCATAACGCAATTGCAGCCCCAAATATCATATATGTTTTATGAAACTTCATTTTCTCTCAATTGATGGATAATACTCAAAACTGTATGGATCTGACAGCAACAAAGATTATCTTAAAGCTCAACTATTGAGCAGCACAAAAAATGCCATAAAATGGCATCATTGCTTCAAAAACATCAACTCTATTTTAAGCTTTGGGACAATCCAGTGCCATCATTTGAGGCAATCTTCCAAACCTTTGTCATATTCAGCTTCTATTGGCATGGCATATCGCAATGGCCAGGGCATCTGAGGCATCGATAGGCCATGAGAGCTGTACCCCGAGAAGGATACGGACCATATCAGCGACTTGAGTTTTTTCGGCGTGCCCGTATGAGGTGACGCTTTTTTTAACGTCTGTAGGTTTATATTCGTAGAGTGGGAGGCCAAATCGTGCGCAAGCAACGATAGCGACACCGCGTGCATGTCCGAGTTTGATGGCGGCATCGGCGAATTTTTGGTGAAAGATGCCTTCAAAGGCAGCGACATCGGGTTGTTTTTCTTCGAGATATGCGGTGAGAAAGGCATCGATCATGAGGAGTCTTTCGGTGAACGGTGCGTTTCCGAGGACGAGTCTGTTGGCTTCGAGGTATTTAAGTTTATTGCCTGATTTTTCGATGAGTCCGTAGCCCATGAATCTTGAGCCGGGGTCAATACCGAGAATTTTGATGGGCTGATGATGTGAAGGCAAAGGCATAAGTGTCGTTGGAATGTTAAAAGAAAATGAATGCGAGGGTTTGATAGGGAAGCAGGCAAAAAAAAGACGCTCGCGGGGGAGCGTCCTAAAAAACTTTTAAAGTTTTTGAAGATTAGGCGTCGAGTTTTTCCATGATTTCGTCGGAGATATCGGCGTTGGTGTAGACGTTCTGGACGTCATCGTCATCTTCGAGGATACCGCAGAGGCGGAGGATAGAAGCCGCAGCTTTTTCGTCGACCTTAATGAGGTTTTGTGCGACTTTTGCGATTTCCATGGTTTCGATTTTGTAGCCAGCGGCTTCGAGGTTTTTGGCGACTTTTGTGACTTCGTTAGGTGCGGTCACGATGGTGCCATCTTCGTTGACATCGTCAGCGCCGGCATCGAGGGCTGCCATCATGACTTCGTCGGTATCATAATCGCCGTCGAGTGAGATTTGTCCGAGTGTTTTGAACTGCCATGCAACGGAGCCGGCTTCGCCCATCTGACCGCCATTTTTAGCGAGGAGTGAGCGGACGTTTGCGACAGTACGATTACGGTTATCTGTGAGCGTTTCGACGAGGATGGCAACGCCGCCTGCGCCGTATCCTTCGTAGAAGATTTGGTCATAATGGACATCTTCGCCTTCACCGGAGCCGCGTTTGATGGCGCGTTCGATGTTATCCTTGGGCATATTGCAAGCTTTAGCTTTCTGGATAGCGAGTCTGAGTGCGGAGTTGAACTCTGGGTCTGTACCGCCTTGAGCGGCGACGATGAGTTCGCGGACGACTTTTGTCCAAGACTGCGAGCGTGCAGCGTCTGTTTTAGCTTTTTTATGCTTGATGGTACTCCATTTATTATGACCTGACATAAAACCTCACTAAGTGAATTAAAGTAGATGGCAAAATCGATTGCCTGTTAAGAGAGATCGATGATCCCTAAAAAAAGCCGTAAGTTTTTACACCGCGCACGGGCATGGCGACAACATTTTTTTGCACCGATTTATCCATATCTATGTATCTGTGTCTTTTGAGAGATGTAAAATGAATGTTGATAGGCTTTCTTTATGGGTGTGCTTGCGGGGGCGTTGCGGGGGCGGCAGCCCCTGCATTGGGGGTAGGCGCGTATTGTCGCGGGCTATGCCGGTCTTTCGGTCCGAAATTTTTCGTCCCTTCAGCCCGTCATACGCCCTGCGTGCGCGAGCTATGCCGGTACCCGGCATACGCCGCGCAAAAGCGCCGCAGGGGGCATTGCCCCCTGCCAGAACGTCATTCTCCTATTTACGCCCCTCAATATCATCCCTTTAGCCTCACATTCGGTTAAAACATTTGACGTTATTGCTTACTCGCAATATGATATTACGGCCTTTATTAGGCTTATAGATTGTCAATTTTTGGAGATAGAACATGACCATGAAAAATCGTGTGCAGCGTTACATAGGATTTGGCTTAATTGCAGCCAGTTTTGGTTTTCTTTCGGGCTGTAATCAAATTGATGTCAAGACGGAAGAAGGTTTGTTGCAAGCGCTTGAAACACGTGAGAAGCTTGACAAGGCGATACCTCGTATTACCGGTATGGTATCACGTCCTGAAGAGTTGAAGCCTTATATTGGTGCGCTGAATAAGCTTTATATGGATGGCAGTGCATTTGATCGTGAAGTCATTCAGGCATTGGCTGTATCAGGTGCTCAAGAAGCCGTACCGGCATTGATGAAGGCCGTGGACAGCACCGATTACAAGCAGGTGATTCAGGCCGGCTATGGCGCCAAAGAACTGGGTAATGCAGAGATTTTAAACAAGTTGCTCGGTGTTTATGACAAGCAGGTCAATCCCGAAGTCAAACGCGTTATTTTAGATGCCGGCACAGCGATTAAAAGTCCTGAGATTACGAAGAAAGCTGTAGAAGTTTTAAACGGCAAGTTAGATGATACACCGTTTGCATTGCTTCGTACGAGCTGCGATGTTTTAGCTTATCAGGCAGATGACAGTACCGTGGATACGCTGATGAAAGTTGTTTACCATCAGGACGGTGTGGGTCGTACGCTGACATCCAATTGCACGAACGCTTTGCTTGCCCTTGATAAGAGTGTCGTTGCACCTGCTCTTTTGAATGCTTATGAGCTGAAAAATGAAGAGCTCATGAAATATGTTGCTGCGCATCCCGACACACTGACGCCGGAATCGATTCGCAACAACACGGCAAACTCTTTGGCACTTTATCGGTATAAAGAAGCGATTGATCCCATGCTCGATTATCTCGGCAATACGAAGACCATTCCTGTGCCGGGTACACTTGCCATTCGTCCGAACACCGATCCTGCCTGGCAGATGTGGGCAAGCCTTGTCGGTGTTTCAGCACAATCCACCATTTTTGCCATCAACGATATCGGCGTTCTTAAAAATGATCGCGCCAAAACTATTTTGACAGACATTTTTAATTGGACATTGGCTTATCAGTCCAAGTTCAAAAATGCCATCGAGCTGACGGGAACGACAAATATTGAAGTTTCACAACGCGTCAATGCCTACCGTGCTCTTCGTGAAAATGATTTGCTGACAACCGAAGAGGTTGTTGAAATGGTGAATTCTCTCAAAGGCGAAGAATTCTTAGACGAACGTACGCTTCGCAACTGGGCTCGCGCATCCATCGGTACCGATATGGTGACATACAGTGCCATTACCGCCAGAAAAGGTGAACTTGATACCGTCTGGGCGGCATTTGATGCGATGAAGGCAAATGAATTTAATGTTCCTCAGCCTGAAGCCGGTGCCCCCAAAACACCCCATTTCAACGATAACGTTTACAAACGTATTGCCAGTGCTAAAAAAGCATTTGAACTTGCCGATGAATGCGACATGCAAGCCTCTTGCTATGCTCAGAAACTTGAAGAGTTGGATAAAGAACAGCAAGAAGTCAAAAAGAAGATAGAAGATCTCAATACACAGCAGAAATCTATCAACGAACAGATTAAAGCCAAAGCAGCTGCTGCTAAAGCTGCAGCTGGAGAAACAGAAGCTGAAGAAGCTGATACCGTTGATGAAGGTGTTGCCAAAGAAATTGAAGAGCTGAAGCAATCCAAAGAAAACACTGCCAAGGAAATCGAAACCCTCACCGATTCGATGAACGGCATTTATTATGCTCGCGTCAAAGTGCTTTATGAGCTCGGTCTATCCGGCGATCATCAGTATTTTGAAACGATTTGCAACCAGTACGAACACCTCGATGTTTTTGGTCAGCTTTATGGCACCAAAGCATTGGCTCAAGTCGGCAGTAAAGATGACGTTGATGCTATCAAAGCATTGAAAGAAAAATTGGCAAAGAAAATGACGCAGATCAACTATACAGCTGCGAAACCCAACCTCGACAACCTCATGACGATTCTGAAAAATAAAGAATAATTGTGATGTAACTTGAGTTTAAAAGACCAGATTCTCATGAGTCTGGTCTTTTTTTTGAGTGAGATAAGCTGAAAAAAGTCGCGTTTAATGCTGCTTGATATGCGATTAAAATAGGTTAAGATATGTCCAAAACAATTGCTGCAATATCATCCGGTCAAATGCCTGCCGCGATTGGTGTCATTCGTTTAAGTGGTGATAATGCACTTTCTGTCGTTCAATCTTGTTTGCGCCGGAAAATGTTAAAACCGCGCATGATGCATAGCCGTATTTTATACGATGCTTCCGGCGTGGCCATTGACGATGTTCTCGTGTGCTATTTTAAAGGTCCGCACTCATTTACCGGCGAAGACAGTGTTGAAATCTTTGCACATGGCGGACTTGTGAATTTATCGCGCATATTGGAAACATTATGTGCATCGGGAGCAGTTCCAGCTGAACCCGGCGAATTTTCAAAACGCGCGTTTTTAAATGGGAAATTGGATTTATCTCAGGCTGAAGCCATTATGGATATGATTCATGCCCAAAATGAAAGTCAATGCCGCGAAGCTCAGCGTCAGCTGTCGGGCACAGTGGGTGCCACTGTCAATGCGTTGCGCGATGCTTTGATGCAATTGCTTTGTGCTCTTGAAGCCACCATTGATTTTTCTACCGAAGAAGAACTGGCCCCCTTGCCTGAAGCTCAAATTCGTTCTGTAGGCACGCGTGTTTTAGATCAACTCATGCGCATGCGTCGTGCGCATGAACAATATCGTACAGGCGGCATTAAAACCGTATTTGCAGGCAGACCTAATGCCGGCAAATCGAGCCTTTTTAATTGTTTATTAGGGCATGAACGTGCCATTGTCACCGATATCGCCGGCACGACAACGGATACTCTTGAGGCAACATTAAGCCTGGATCATATTTTATTCAGTCTAATGGATACGGCGGGTATTACTGAAACAGAGAATGCCATTGAACGTATTGGCGTTGAAAGAGCCAAATATCAGATTCAAAATGCCGATATATTATTGATTATCATCGACGGTTCACAGCCTGATGACGGCATTTTTGTAGACTTAGAACGTGAAGTTTCTCAAAATTTAGAAATATTAGCTAAGCATCATGCCATCATTGTCCGCACCAAAGCAGATCTGCCACAGCATCCTGAGTTGCCGGAGAGGATTCAGTCTTTGGTCGAACAGTATCAAATTCCTATTCAAGATGTTTCTGTCATTACCCGTGAAGGGATGCATGCACTTGAGACAGAAATGGTCAAGATGGCAAAATCTTTCACTCAAGGGAATGAAGACGTCACATTAGTTACTTCTCAGCGTCATATTTCCCAAATACGCCTGGCTGAATCTGCGATTTCTCGAGCATTAGAATCATTAGATATGATGATGCCGGCTGAATGTATTGCAGCAGATTTGCATGAAGCTGCGGATGCCCTGGCACTGATTACCGGTGCTATTGCTTCGGAAGATGTCATCAATGAAATCTTCGCCAATTTCTGTATAGGCAAATAAGCACATTCAGATTTAAGTTTTAGAGAGCATAAAAAAAGGCCATGCGAGTTTGCATGGCCATTTTTTATGTATTCATTGAATATTTAGAACCAGAATGTGCAGCCGGCCATACCGAGCAAATCGACGTTTTTGAAGAAATCGACTTCGACGCCTGATGCATTTGTTGAATTATAAGCCGTACCATTATTTTTGCTTAATCCAGTTTGCAACTCGCTACCGTTGCTGGTGATAATGTTGATGCCGATACCGACTTGAGTATGAAGTGAGAAGTGTTCTGAAACGAACCATTCGGGACGGACACCGAGATCAATGGCGAACTGGAAACCATCGTTATATTTGGAATAGCGTTCATCACTGGACTTAAAGCCGTCAGAAGCACGTCCAGAAGCAGAGAAACCGACAACCGCAGTAAGGTTGACATCAGATGAAAGGACGATGGGGATTAAACCACGAAGGGCGACATTCCATTCAATGATGGTTGTATCGTATTTTCCGTTAGGCTCAGTTCTATCATCCGTGATTTCCGCCGTTGTCATATTGAGACCAAAGATGGCCTGCAGTCCGAAATATTTATTAATCACATAGACTGCCGACAGTCCGCGTCCATCTTCAGCATAAGAGCTTATCGTCGAATCGACGCCGATACCAAAACGACGCGACATATCTTTAGCCGAAGCATCGGTAGCCAATCCGGCAAGCATAAGGAAGAAAAGGCCAAATGAAAGTATAAATTTTTTCATGAAAATCTCCAATCGACAATCGCGCCTATGCGCAAAACATAACAAGCAGAGCTTTATACTCATCATCTATGTTTTGCGCAAACCTTTATAGTTGTTCTGTTACCAACGTGTTACGGTAGGTTTAAAGCTGAGTTTTTCGAGAGTTTCGACGGATTCTACGACTTCAGACCATTCGTATTGTTCGAGGTTTTGATAGACGGCTTCAGGAATCTTTGTTCTGAGGATGAGATTTCTGTGTTCTTTGTCGATGTTCCAGTCAGCAATGGCATCATCTGACATGCCAAAGAATCGGCGTGCAGCGGCGTATGACATTCCTAAATCTACGAAGCTGCCGACTGGGGCATTGGGATCTAAATTGGTGATATAAATGGAGATATACCCTTGTCCTTCATGTACGATTTCAAAAACGCGCGTTTGTGAGGGATAATCGACGACGGAGGCAAGCATAACTTCCCAGTAACCTCGATGTCCTTGAACATAGAGTGTGGAGTCATTGTTGTGGCCATGCCCCGTGATATGCAAGACAACGCCACCATATGAAGCCAAAAGTTCCTGGAATCTCGTTTGTGAAACTTCGCCACCGAATTTATCTGTGCCATGATGCGACTGCAAAATGACGAGTTCATTTTTAGATTTAGCATCTGCAATTTGATTTTTAACCCATTCAAACTGCTCTGCAGTCATATTGGCTTCAGAGAACTGTCCGCTGTTGGTATCGAGAGAGATCAAACGAATGGGACGATCAGGAATGGGATATGTAGAATAATATCCCCAGCCTTTAGCCATGATTTCGGGATCAAGCCCATGCCCTATTGGGAAACCAGGTGCATCGTAAAACTTTTGCAATGTTTCGACTTTGGTCATCAACCTGCGGTCAGGATCAGCAGGAGTTGTTCCGGTGGTAACAATGGCAGCATCCGGTGATGCACCGTCCTGAAATCCATTTTGATAGCCATCGCGGTAATGATGTTCGGCGATAATAGGCACATAATCGAACAGATCGACAACAGTATCCCCAGTACATGCAGCCTGAATTTTGTCATCGAAGGGTGTAAAGCCCATATAGAGCATGTCATGATTACCGATAGCCGGATACCATGGAATATTGCCTAATCCGTTGGAATAGAACGGATCATTGAAATCATTATTGGGGCCTGGAACGGGATCATCGTCAATGCCTGTATCTGGGTTGAGTACGCCGCCGCCCATCATGCGCAAGAACCAAGCATTTTCATTCACCTGGGCATTATCAGCGATATCGCCTGTGACAAGCGCGAAATCAAACGGACGTGAACTGATATCTGAGATACGACGTGCCGTTTGCACGTGCAAATCAAACATATGTGTGGAGAATATTCCCTGCGGACGATAAGCACTGGCCGTAACATAGGGTGCATAAGTCACACCTTCCATGCGGCATGGGCTTTCTTCATCGATGATTTGCGGATCTGAAATCTGCCAGAAATACGCAATACTTTGCCCTTTATGACTGATATCCGGGTCGGTATTGCGCAACAACTGTTCGCGCAGGATCCACGGTTCCCCTTCAACATTCTCGATGCCAAGACCATATTGTTCAAACTTATCTTTATCGCTGGGCAGCAGATCATGTGAAGCGATGAGTTCTTTGACGCGTTCAGCACTATAACGGCTGTTCCCAATACGCGGCCGATGAGCAATCTGCAGTGTTGTATAGGGTGCATAAGTCATTGGCAGGATTTGCACACCGTCAACATCAGCAGTGATAGGTGAATCGTCATCGGGTTTGACTTCAGGGATAACATCGCCGGGTTGGTCATCACCGGGTTGATCATCGCCGGGTTGATCATCACCGGGTTGATCATCGCCGGGTTGGTCATCGCCGGGTTGATCACCACCGGGTTGATCACCACCGGGTTGGTCATCACCGGGTTGATCATCACCGGGTTGATCGTTCCCGGGTTGATCGTTCCCCGGTTGATCATTCCCCGGTTGATCGTTCCCAGGAACTTGAATATTAGAATCGTCATCGAAGTCGGGACGATTGAGGTTATTAGGATTACCTACTTCGTTGCAGCCAGCGATTAAAATGCTTGCGACTATCCACAACCATGCTTTTGGGAAATATTTCATTTTATAATCCTTAGACTTTTTAAATATATTTATTGGAATTTTGTTATGACGCAACGCGTTAAAACCCGCGTCACACATAGACTTTCTCGGTTATCTTATAGGTGTGTTTGTTATCTCTCGCAAATTATTTTTATAAGTTTTATGTTTTTAAAAGGATGAAAACCAAACGAGAGAACATTTGCTAAATAGCAATACTCAACGCTACACAATTGAAAAAATCCAAGAAATTTTATCGCATTTATATGCCATGATGAAGCGAAATATATCTAGATATGTAGAAAAGTATTGAAATTACATCATGGCAAAAAAAAAGCCGCCTGA
Organism: Pseudomonadota bacterium; assembly: GCA_017629415.1. Next base: position 21,192 of record JAGBXG010000322.1, read on the forward strand.
GAACAGGCGGCTTTGAATTTATGAGCCAAGAAATCTCAAATTACTTA
>JAGBXG010000323.1 GCA_017629415.1 Pseudomonadota bacterium
GGAAGTGGTCCGATGAGCGGTGTGATGCCTGCATTGGGGGGTATGCCGGATGTGCCGATGGGTGGCATGGGCAATCCGATGAACGGCATGCCGAATGCGCCGATGGGGGGTATGTCGAATGCGCCGCTTGGCAATGGTTCGATGAGTGTTTCGCTGTCTGCGTTGGGGGGTATGTCGAATGCGCCGATGAGCAAGGGTTCGATGAGCGGTGTGATGCCCACGAGTTCCGGTGGATCGATGGCAGTCAGACTGCCGCAGGGTGGTTATATGCCTTCTGTGGTGGATGACGAGTTTCATGAGCCTGTTGTGCCGCCGCAGCCGCGTCATGGGGCAGGTGCAGGTATGAGAGGGTCTGCAGGTGGGTGTGGCCGTATGCCTGAGCGTCCTTCAGAGCACAGCATGCCTCGTGTGCCGGATGGGATGCGTCGTGGTGCGATGTCAGAGCATCCTTCTGAGCATGGCATGTCTCGTGTGTCGGATGGGATGCGTCGTGGCGCAATGTCTGGTGGTGAATCGATTCTTCATTCGGTGACTTTGGAGCGGGGATTTGGGGTGGAACGTCCCGGTGCGTATGAGAACGTTTCGATGGATGAAGAGAGTGGCATGAGTCGTCCGCGCGATTCTTTGACGGGTATGGCTGCGGTTCGCAAGTCATCGGTCAATTCTCCGGAAGTGACGTTTATGTCTTTTGCGCAGCCTTTATGTAACAAGCTTGGTCCTTCGAAAGTTGGGGAGGCACTTGAGCTTGCGAAGAGTGTTTGGAATGCGACGGTTGAGGGGGATGATGCTGTAGCATCATTATTTGAGTCTGCGGAGGGAGCGGAAAATCTTCGGAAGATGCTGGATATTTTAGTGAGTCGTAAGGAACGTTATTTTGCGGATGAGACTTGGTCGATACGCAGTCTGAAAGTGAATCAGAGTTCTGATGGTCGTTTGAGTATTCACTTGGCGACGATTCAGCCGATATAGAACGGAGGCGTATGCCGGAACGGCATAGCCGCCGTTAGCGCGCGTATGCGTAGCATAGCGCGCATATCAGACTTCACACATAAATCTTAAAATGGTAGGATAATGTGCGCGCATTTTTGCGCATCAAGCACATGAGAAGAGCAGTTGTTTGTAGCAGGAGATACGCCATGTCGAATTTTGATGATTTGGACTCATTGACCAAACTGAACAGTTTGTCGGCCAGTGGTGAGGTTGCCAAGGTAAAGCGGTCGAAGCCTGGTGGTAGCAAGTCCAAAGCGAATAAGGAAAGTGCGAAGAATTTGCTTGGGAGTATTCTTGACGATGCGGCTGCAGCGGCGGAAGCTGAGGCGATTCGTAACGAAGAGAAGAAGCGTCGTGCTGAGGAAGAGGCTCGGATTGCGAAGGAGCTTGAGGAAGAGAAAGCGCGTTATGAGGCGGAGCGTCAGCTGATAGCTGAAAAGCAGGCTCAGGAAGATTTGCGCATTCGTCAGGCGGAGATGCAGGCGCAGCTTCAGCGTGAGAAAGATATTGAAGCGGGTCTGATTGACCTTGAAGAAGAGGCGCGTTTGGCGCGTGAAGAAGAGGCTCGCAAGCGTGCGGAAGAAGAGGAAAAAGCTCGCAAGGTGGCTGAGAAAGAGGCGGCGACAGCGCTTCGAATCAGTCAGGAACATGAGCTTGAAGCGCTTCGACGTGAACAGCTTGCAAAAGCTGCTGCGGCTCCGAAGTCATCGAAATTGCCGATGATAATATGCATTGCGGCAGGTGTTTTGCTTGCAGCCGGTGTTGGTGTTTATTTCATGCTGTCGCAGGAAGAGATGGATATTTATGCGCTTCCTGAGGAGAGTGTCACGCGCACGATTGGTTTTATTGATGAAGACATGCAGATGGCACGTATCAATGCCAGTATTGTGAAGCAGGCCGAGGATCCGAAGCCTGAAAAAGCGCGTCCGAAAAAGAAAGCGCCTGCAGCAGAACCTGCCAAGCCGAAGCCGACCCTTGGCGGTGGCAAGAAGGGTGCTCTTTTTGGCGGCAGACGTGGACTCTAGGCTGTTTATTGAGAGGCTTTAAAAAGCTTCAATTATCGAGAATCATGTATCCCGGTGTTGTGTGACATCGGGATTTATGTATATTTCCGCATCATCCATGCATAAGAAGCGAGATTGTAGAGATGAAAAAGCGCATTTCTGAGTTTGCATTGGCTGCGGCCTTTGTTGGCACGTGTGTTGGTTTGGGGGGGTGTGTTGAAGCGGATCCGCTTCCGCTCAAGCCCTATGAAGAGGGTGTTGTGCTTGACACACATGTCACAGACTGGCGCAATGAAGTCATCTATCAGCTGATTGTTGACCGTTTTCATAATGGCGATATCAACAATGACTTCAATGTCGATACGCGTTCGATGAGCCGTTATCATGGCGGTGACTGGCAAGGTGTCATTGACAAGCTCGATTATTTACAAGAGCTTGGTGTGACGACACTGTGGATTTCGCCGGTTGTCAAGAACGTGGAAGAGGATGCAGGATTTGCGTCATATCATGGTTATTGGACGGTCGATTTTCTGAAGCATAATGCCCATTTCGGTGATTTGGCGACATTGCGCCGTTTGAGCGATGAGCTGCATAAGCGCGGTATGAAGCTGATTATTGATATCGTTACGAACCATGTCGGTCAGGTATTTTTCTACGATATCAATATGAACGGTCAGCCGAATGAATGGCTGGCAGGGGCAGGTCAAGAATCGGTAGATAAAGGATCTGATCGCGGTGAGCATGAGCTTTCGCCTCTGACTCGCGTGACGGAATATGATCCGGATTTCCAGGCTGGCGGTATCAGTGCCTATACAAGTATGGGTATTTCTGGTCGTGCTCCGATTGTGTTTTTAGATATGCCCTCGATTAACCGTTATGCGCCGGGGCCGAAGAATATCGATTTGGATGGCGATGGCCGGATTACATCGGAAATCGAACGCATGGGGTTCTCGAATCCCGAATGGTACCATCAGTTGGGTCGTACGTATGATTATGACAATCAATACGATGCAAAAGGCAATAAAATGTCACCGCCTTATACACATCGTTTGACAAATTATGATGGGACGGAAGGGGCTTATCTGGATGGTGATGCGCGTCAATATTATCAGAATGATCAGACATTGCTCGGCGATTTCCCGGGCGGTTTGAAAGACGTGGCGACAGAACGCGAGGACGTGCGCCGCGCCATGGTGGCTGTATTCAGCTATTGGATTGATGTCACCGATTGCGATGGTTTCCGTATCGATACCTTAAAGCATGTCGAATATTCGTTCTGGGAACACTTTGCACAAGGCATTCGTGAACATGCTGCCAAACGCGGTAAAAAGAATTTCCTGATGTTCGGCGAAGCTTTTGATGGCAACGACAATATGCTTGCTGCCTACACCGGCCCGAATCAAGTAGACTCTGTTTTCCTGTTCTCGCAGAAATATGCCATTGATCAGGCCTTTAAATGCGCGCCAGGCAATGCAGCTCTTTATTGTAAAGGTGCTCAGAATGGTACTTCTGCTCTTTATGGCTGGGACAATACATGGAGCACCGGCGGCCGTCACGAGCTGTTCAGCAACACACCTCAGCCCGGCGGCGTGATCGATGCCGAAGGCAATGGCGTTGCGCCTCGCGAACTTCTCGTAAACTTCCTCGATAACCATGACGTGGGCCGCTATCTGTTCGATCGCAATGACGAAAAAGGCGTCGATTCGTTGAAAAATGCTTTGTCATTCCTGTTCATGCAGCGCGGTATTCCCTGCTTGTATTATGGTACAGAACAAGGCTTTATGGGCGGCAATGATCCGGGCAACCGCGAAGATATGTGGAACACCAATGCTTCTATCTTTACGCAATATCCCGATATTTATCCCAATTATCAGGCATGGGATACAGGCAATCCACTGTTCCAGCATATCAAGCATCTGATCGAAATTCGTAATGAATACGATGTGCTTCGTTTGGGTAAGGTCAATGCCAATCAGTGGCATTCGACACATACCGATAATGCTGAAGCCGGTATTTATGCATTTTCCAAATCTTTGGGCAATGCGCATGCCGTGATCGTTGTCAACACGCACGAAGCTCGCGAGAGCGCGACGCAAGGTAGCATGGGCGATGGCGCGATGCCAATGCCTGCAGACGGGACTTATGTCGATGTCTTAAATTCCGATGGCTATTCGGTCACTGCTAGCGGCGGAAAGGCTTTAATTAAGGTTCCGCCGATGACAACACGTATCATGATTAAGCAATAAATTTACAATTTTGTTACAGTTCGGCTATTTGTTTCACAAATACGCCGAACCTGCCGGGCTTTTTTGCATAAAATGCAAAATACGCCCGGCTTTTTTTTTGACTTTAGCTTGATGTCTATGTATTGAGATTCTGTGTGGTGCAATGTAGGTATTGTTACCACTTTGAATGCGTATAACAAAATAAGAAAAAGGTTAATCATGAATTGTAAAGCTTTAAAAATATTTGCCATTGTTTCTCTCGCTCTCGGTTTGGCCGCATGTAATGAGGATACAGGTTCATCAGAGTGTAAAAATGTTTGTAAAGATGACAACACCCTGACAAAGTGCAACGAAGATGGCACGACAACAGATGAAACTTGTGCCAATGGCTGCGATAAAGAGACGAATGCTTGCAAAGCCGAGACATCCGAATGTAAAGACGTTTGCAAAGACGACAACATTTTGACAAAGTGCAATGCCGATGGGACGACAACAGATGAAACTTGTGCCAATGGCTGCGCGGATGGCAAATGCAAAGAAGCTCCCAAATGTACAGCCGATGTTTGCAAAGATGCCCGTACATTGCTGAAATGCAATGCTGATGGCACAGTAACCGAAGAAAAATGCCGTTATTCTGATGAATCTGGTAATGAAGAATTTGCTGAAATTTGTACGTTTGGCAAATGTGAAACGGGATCTCTCCCGACAACATGCAGCAAAGAAGAAAGAAAATGCTTGGGTGATGCAATCGTTTATGACTGTGTAGATTATGGTTATGAGGATATGCCTGCCTTTGAGCTTCAAATAAACATTTGCAGTGCCGGTCGTACATGCCAAGATGGTCTTTGTATTGCTGAAGAAGGCAAGCAGTCGGTCAATTATTGCAAAGATTTGAAGACATTGGCTGAATGTGCAGATGGTGTCTGCACAGATAAGGCTTGTGCAGCCGGTGAACTTTGCATTCATGATGCATGTGTAAAAACCGATATCAAGGCTTGTGAATCTGATACCGATTGCGGCAGTGATGAAAAATGCCATGATAAAGTTTGTTATCGGAAAGCTGATCTGGAAAAAGCTGTGGGTGATGCTTGTTCCATGAATGATTTCCAAGAATATTGTAAGGATGGCAAAGAATATAAATGCGGTTATGACAGCACGGTCGAAGTCAATGATTGTGCAGAATATAATGGCTGCAGTTTGATTCTCGATTTGGCTTATCCTGATTACAAGAAAGGTGTTCGTGATGCAGCCTGCCGCGGTGAGACTGAAATGTTGAAACAGTGTACAGCTGGTGGTGTGACGGCTTTGTTCTGCACTGAAGGCATTAAGAATGAGCTGAGTGTCCGTCATGCCTGTACATTGGGTACAGATGGTCAATATGTTTATTCCTGGAATCGTGATGAAATAACTTGCGAAGCCACATGTAATGTTGAAACAGGTCTTTGTAACTAATTCATGAGGTTATAGGATTTTTGATATTTCCCATATTTTGCGTCTTTTTATGAGAACTGAATATGGGAAATTTTTTGTATTTCGTAGTTATGAAAAAATATAGATTTCTTTGTGCTTGTTTATGTCTTTCTTTGTTTGGGTTGGCTTGTAACGAAGGCACGTCCAGTTCGTCCAATGATGATGTTTCATCGAAGGTATGTGACTACACAACACCTAAATGTAACGAAGCTGGAACACAATTATTGAGCTGTTTTCATGGTGTGGAACAAGCATTTGATTGTGCCGGTGGCTGTATCAACGGGATATGCAATAATGCCGGAGGCAATGTTTCGGGGGAATGTGATGGCAGTTTTCCCAAATGCAGTGCGGACGGCAATGCTGTGCTGACTTGTGTCAATGGCGTTGAATCGTCAGCACCGTGTGCCAATGGCTGTGAAAATGGGGCTTGCAAAGTATTGGATATCCCCGATGAACCCGCTGAAAAATGTGATGATGCAATCCCCAAGTGCAGTGAGGATGGCAGTTCTGTTTTAACTTGTGTCAACGGAACAGAAACCGCAGAGTCTTGTGATTTAGGCTGTGAAAACGGGGCTTGCAAAGAACTGGGGACATGCCAATACCAAGAACCCGAATGCAGCAGTGATCGACGTTATTTGCTCAGCTGTGTGGACGGGGTTGAGACCGCCGTAGAATGTGAACATGGCTGTGATGCTTGGGGACACAAATGTTATGAGCCTGTCGAAGACGATGAACTTGGCACGGCCTGTCGTTTGGAAGCTGATCCTTACTGTAAGGGAAATGCCTTGATTTATTGCGGTGAAACGGCTCAAGGTAATGTTTGGGTCAAACAGGATGCCCCAGATAACTTTATTTGCGGCAATTATGAAGGCATGAATATGTTGCTTGAGAAATGCGAAAAAGCAGGAGAAGAAGCAACATTATGCAGCAGCAGTATGCAGTTGGCTCGTGTTTGTACCGATGTCGATGGTCAATTGCTGTATTTGCCCGATTATTTCAGTGATGACACGACTTTTTGTTATGCCGGTTGCGATGGCAATGCCTGTGCCGAAGAATTGCCGCCTTCAACATGTGAATCTTCGACTTTTACTGAAAGTTGTACAAGTATAAAAGGTCTCCATCAGTGTATCAATGGCACGGTGTATGACCGTGACTGTGAAGGGAATCAAGTTTGCATTATCAACAGCACTCATGAAGCCGTTTGCGGCGATGTCTGTACGCCCGGTCAAGCGCCTGCATACGAATGCTTTGATGGCTATTCGGATGAAGGGGATTCGATTCAAATTGCGGTTCCTTTGACGTGTACGAAAAATCCTGTATCCGATGTGTACGGGTTGGAACGTGCGCCCATTGAACAATGGATAGATTGTTCCGGATCGTGCTCTGTGACACGGGGGTGTGAATAATCTTTGTTGTTTTGTGTGCTGTTTAAAATATTATTTAAAAGCTTGTTAAAGATGTGAATTGTATTCCATCTTTCTGTGGCCGGTATTTGTATCGGATCATATATTTCTCATCTATTTAAGGAAACTCATGAATCATAACTTTTTGAAATTTCTTGCCATTTCATCTCTTGCTTTGGGTTTGACCGCATGCGGCGAAGACGAGAATAAAAATAATTCCAGCGGCGATCATAAATGTACCGCAGATGTGTGCAAAGAAGATGGCACCGCATTGCTCGTTTGCAACAAAGAAACAGGGGATATGACAGAAACGCCGTGTGCCTATGGCTGCAATCTGGTTACCCATGTTTGTAACAATGCCCCGGCAAATGGCGAAAATAATGGCAATAAATGTACCGCTGATGTTTGCAAGGACGAAAATATATTGTTCGCTTGTAACAAAGAAACGGGTATTGTGACGGAAACGCCGTGTGCTGCTGGCTGTGATATGACGGCTAACGTTTGCAACGAACTTGAAAAATGTACAGCTGATGTTTGTAAAGCAGATGGTTCTTCGTTGATCGTTTGCGACAAAGACAGTGGCTTAACGACCGAAAAACTGTGTGCCTATGGCTGCAATAGTGCCGAAAATGCTTGTTATGAATGTACAGAAGATGCGCATTGCGGTGCTGGCAAAATTTGCGAGGGCAATAAATGTGGAGATGTCCAGTGTACAGCCGATGTTTGCGGTGAAGATAAGGCAAGTGTAATTCCTTGTGTCAATGGCCGCATTGCTGAAACTGTGGCATGCGATGGCGATACGCCGAAATGCGGCAAAGGTGCAGCTGGTAATGGTGCCGATGCTTGTGTAGCCGAAGATTGGTGTTCGGCAACTCAAACCGATGAATGCAAAGACCGTACAGATGGCAGAACGATTTGTGATTCTGACAGAAATCGTTGTGATACCTTAGCTTGTGCCAAGGCTGATTGTGCTGAAGGTACGGTATGTGCTTTAGGCGCTTGTGTGCCAGAAAGTATGTACACTCAAGAAAAATTGTCGGGATGTGATCCTTCGACTTTCGTAGATCACTGTCGTGAAGATGGCGATTTATATGCGTGCATGAAAGCAACAGAAGCAGGTGAATATAAAATCTATACAGGTAACTGCAAAGGACGTTGCCGTGCTTATGAAGACGCCAATGTGATAAAATCCTCTTGTATCGAAAATATGACGCGTGAAGAAGCTTGCGGTAATGATACAACGCTTACAGGCAGTTCATGTGAAGAATGGGATGGTCAAGGTTGGGAAACAACCTATATGTGTACGCAGTCTACCAATAACGAGTCGATTGTCCTCGTGACAGATATGGAACAATGCGATGAGGGTTATGGTTGCTGGGGTAATATTTGCGAATAATCTTGTGACCCCCTAAAAAAAGACGTTCATTGCGAACAGGTATTTGCATGAACGTCTGAAAGCATGGGGGAGCTGGACGGGGCGTTGCGGGGTGTCCCCGCTTTTGGGGGGTAGGCGCGTATTTGCGCGCGGCTATGCCGGCCACAAGGGCCGTCATACGCCTTGCGTTGCGCGTCTATATCGCCCTGATGGGCTCCATACGCCGCGCAAAAAGCGCCGAGGGGGGCCTTTAGCCCCCCTTTTTAAGTATTTCCCCATGTATATTGGTGATATTTGATTATTTTTTGCAATTGGCTTTGGCATCCTTAAAGCGTGCGGATGCATCTCGATAGCTGAGGGCTTCGAGGGTTTGGAAGGATTTTTGAGCGAGGTCGCAGTTACCGATTTTGAGTCCGGAATCGCCCATGATGTAGATGATTTCGTTGCGCGATGGGCCTTTTGGGAAGAGTTGCAGGTAGCGCGCGGCATAGGAGATGGCATCGGTGTGTGCGTTTTCGGTGGAGAGGATCATGATGAGCTCTGCCAGGATGGCTTCGATGCGTGTATCTGAAGGGTATCGTTTGATGAATTCGAGGATGGCGGCTTTTTGTGCGGCGGTGTCGTTGGCGGTGCGTTTTTCGCCGATGAAAGCGTAGAGGGCTTCTTGTTCGCTTGGAAGAATGATGCTGTTTCCGCCGGTGGTGCTGGCGACGGAACCCATAACGGTTTGGAGATTGGCTTGCAGTTCGTCGATCGTTTTCTGTTGGAGATCGAGGCGTCCGCGCATGTTGGCCAATTCGTTGCGCTCTTGTTCGAGCTCAAGTGCGAGCTGGATATTTTGCTGGGCAACGCGGTCGTGGGTTTGATCTTGGGTGCTGCCGAGTTCTTCGAGCTTTTTGTCGGCGCGAAGGATCATTTCTGTCAGCTGTGTTTGATCGTTATTGACGCGTTTTTGTATTTCTGTGAACTGCAGTTGTAGTGCGGCGATGTCGGCTTCCATTTTTTCTACTCGCGTGGCACACACAAAACCTGTGGTAGGAATGAAGGCGATTAAAACAGCGAGTAGGCAAAAGATACGAAATTTCATAAAACCTCCGATTGAAAAAGGCCGTTAGTGAGTACCACAAATGGTGAAAAGTTGGAACGATAATGGGACGGACTTTGAAGTCTATAGAAGGGTTTTATGGGGGTTCAAAAGTCCTGCAAAGTGATATCAATCAATGCTTGCGATTTAACGCGCACGTGATTAGAGATATTGGTGTGAAGGCCGATTTAAGGCTGTTTTTTGACTTGTGACTTTTAGTGTCACTTTTTTTTGTGGAGTATTGGATGAAACATTGGACAAAAGCTGCGATTTTGGCGGCGATCAGTGCATCTGCTTTGACATTTGGCTGTCAGTCGGCGGCAACGCCTGAGGCTTGTTCGGCGATTTGTGCTCAGACGGCACAAGCTGAAGTGGTGACAGAAGCAGCGGCGGATACGAAGGAGGCAGAAAGCATGGCGGCAGAGACTCAGGCGGCCGGTGCCAAGGTTGGCGTGAAGTCGCGCAGCGAAATCGATGATGTTTATAAATGGAAAAAAGATAGATTTTTTGCGACGCGCGATGACTTTTTGAAAGCTTTGGCGGACGCAGAAGCCAATGTGGCCAAAGTCGGTCAGTGTGGTGCATTTAAGGATGCTGCAACCCTTAAAACCTGTTTGGATAATTATTTTGTTCAGCATACGAGCATCAATAAGCTGACGCTGTATTCGAATATGACGGTGGATACAGAGCCGACGCCTGATCATCAGATGGATCAAAAGAATGCGGCAGCAGTGATGGCCAAGTTCATGGAATATGCCAAGAATATTCGCACAGAATTGCTCAAGCTGGACAATGCGACGCTGGATAAATATTTTGCAGCTGATGCAGATTTGAAAAAACACGAAGCTTATATTCGCAATATTGTACGCCGTGCCAACCGTGTGCTTTCGGATGATGCAGAACGCGTGTTGACGCTGGCCGGTGACAATCTTTGGGCCGAAATCGATCTGAATGAGATCAATTCCAATAGCGAAGATGTTTTTGATGCGATGCTGTCTTCGATGGATTTGCCGATTATTAAAGATGAGGCGGGCAAAGATGTTCAGCTGACATTGTCGAACTATTCGAAATATCGCCGCAGTGCCGATCGCAATGTGCGTAAAGCGGCTGTCGATGGTTTGATGATGACATTGAAAAAATATGAAGATGTTTTGGCCAATGCTTATATCGGTCAGCTCAAAAACGATGTTTTATTTGCCAAAGCTCGCAAGTATGACACTGCGCTTGAAGCTTATTTAGATAAAGATAATATTCCTGTTGCGCTTTATCATAATTTGATTTCTACAGTGGGCAATAATCTTGCACCGCTTCATCGTTATGTGTCATTGCGTAAGAAAACCTTAGGTCTCGATTCTGTTCATCTTTATGATATGTATATTCCGTTGACGAATGAAGGTGGCGCGGATAAATCCTATACCTATCAGGAAGCTGTAGATTTGATTACGACGGCACTTGCCCCTTTGGGTGAAGATTATATTAAGCGTTTGAAAACAGAATTAGATCCTGCCACAGGTTCTATTGATTTGTTGCCGCATGCTGATAAAACAAGCGGTGCATATTCCTGCTCGGTTTATGGCTATTCACCTTTTGTTTTGATGAATTATCAGGATTCTTTGGGCGATGTCTCTACACTTGCCCATGAGTTAGGCCATTCGTTGCATAGCATTTATGCGATGGAATCACAGCCGCCCGGATCCTATCATTATACGATGTTTTTGGCTGAAATTGCTTCGACGACAAATGAATCTATTTTGAACGATTATTTGTATAAAAATGCACAGTCGGATGCAGAGAAGATTAATCTTTTGGTTGAAAAGCTCGAGAATATTCGCGGAACGATTTATCGTCAGACATTGTTTGCTGAGTTTGAATATCTTGCTCATACCGCCATTGAAAAGGGTGAATCGATTAATGCTGAATGGCTGAGTAAACTTTATGGCGATTTGATTAAGAAATATTATGGTGCTGAATATTCTATGGATGGTGCTGACGACCACGAATGGGCATATATTCCGCATTTCTATTATAAATATTATGTTTATAGTTATGCGACGGGACTTTCGAGCGCACTTTCATTTGCAAACATGATTGCACAAAGCCCCGATAATGCGAAAAAATATATCGATATGCTGAAAGCTGGTGCATCTGCGCCTTCGGTCGATTTGCTCAAAGCTGCCGGCGTTGATTTAACAACACCGGCTCCGATCGAATTTGCGTTGCAGGAATTTGACAAAACATTGACCGAACTCGAAGCTCTGTTGTCGAAATAATGCAGGGTTGAAGTGTTATATGATATGGGGCTGAGCCTTGGAACCACTGAGGCTTTGCCCCAGACCCCACCCAAAGGGCTCTGCCCTTTGGAATCCTGTCAAGGGGCTAAGCCTCATGGAACCTACAATGGGGACTTACGTTTTTGTAAGTCAAACAATTTGTGAATACTTACGTTGTGGGGGGGCAATGGAACCTTGTTTTCATTCTGCTTGGGGGATTGAACATTTCGTGAATGCTGATGAAGAAAGCGTCAACTGGCGAGCAAAAAACAATTTTTAGGAGAAAAAGAAATGAATCCAGGTTCTAAACTTGCAATCGGCAGTGATCATGCCGGTTATGTGATGAAAGAAGACCTTAAATCGATGCTGATTGAGATGGGATTTGAGGTTACAGATATGGGTACCCATGATACGGCATCATGTGATTATCCCGATTTTGCGGCGGCTGTCGCGCGAGCCGTGGCCAAAGGTGAAGCTGAAGCAGGGATTATTGTTTGCAGTTCAGGCATTGGCGTTTCGATGACGGCTAACAAAGTTCGTGGCGTGCGTGCTGCACTTGTTCACCATGCTTATGAAGCCAAGATGACGCGTTTGCACAATAATGCCAATGTATTGTGTTTGGGGGCCAATATCACAGGTCCTGCCATTGCACGTGAGGCCGTGAATACTTTCCTGAGCACCGATTTTGAAGGCGGACGCCATCAGCGTCGCGTCGATAAGATGATGGCTATCGAAAACGAATAGTCAACGATTTGTGGGAGATTGGTCTTGGATCTCTTTTTCTTGGGAGCTGCCCTAGACCGTTCCAAGGGGCTGAGCCCCTTGGAATCCATCATGGGGATTGGCGGTTTTGTAGGTCAGCCAGATACTGAACGATATTGTCAGTTCAAGGAAATGGGGGAGACATCAAGACGGCGATTCCGGGGCTTTATCGATATCGTATTTATTGTCATCGAGTACGGCGACAACGGTACCGCGTCTGATCAGCAATCTGCCTTTTCCTCCGCGTTCTCCGCCGGACAGCCGGCGCATGGATAATGTGATTTCTCGTCGGTCTGACAGTTGTACGCGTACACCTTCTGTATCGGTAGTGACAATGCGCGCAGCAGCCAATGTTGTTCCGGGATCGAGTCCGAGGGTTCGATAACCTTTACCTGCGGTTTTAAGTGGGGGAACATCGGCCAGTGCAAAGACATTTGCGCGTGTATTGGTGGAAATGACAGAGACATAGCCGGCTTCGCGTGAGATGGCCGTAGTCATGACGGTATCTCCGTCGTTCAGGCGCATGTAAATTCGTCCATTGGTCGTAGATACGGCGCTGAATGGTTCAAGGGGCAGGCGTACAATTTGTGCCATTTTGCTGACAGCGACAATACATCGCACGTCTTGAGGCACATCTTCTTTAGGAATGCCCATGAAATCGAGCAGGCTTTTTGGCGTTTCAGTGGCTGGTTTATCTTCGGGGCACAAGAAGCGCGGGTCATCGATATATGCGCCGATAATTTGTTCTCCGTCTTCGAGTTTGAACATGGTGGCAATAGGAGTACCATGTCCGGTTGTGGCAGGTACATTATCGACGAGCATAGTGTAAGCTTTGCCAAGTGATGACAGCAGAATCAGGGGGCATCGTGTAGAACCATATCGGACGAATGCCACGGCATCATTTTCTTTAGTGCGAATGGATGCAATATCTGAGAATGATTTTTGGCGTTTGAAGAGGCCGGCTTTGGTGACAATGACAAAGCAGTCTTCTTGAACGATATAATTTTCAGGCGCATAAGCATCGCTCAAGTCTGTGCCGTCGAATTTTGTACGGCGTTCATCGCCATAGATTTTTTTGACATGTTCGAGTTCATCGCGAACGATTTTCCAGCGTCTTGTTTCTGAAGCGAGGAGTTTTCGGATGTGTTCGGCTTCTTTTGTTTTGGCGGCATGTTCTGTGTTGATTTTATCGATTTCGAGGCGTGCCAGACGATACAGTCGCAGCTGAAGGATGGCTTCAGCTTGGATTTCGTCTAAATCGAACCGTGCGCAAAGGGCACGTGAAGCATCGGGTTTATCTTCGGCATCACGGATGATGGCAATGGCTTCATCCATGCCGCCGAACAATTTCTGATATCCTTCGAGGATATGGATGCGTTCGAGGAGTTGTGAAAGTTGGTATTCCAGGCGTTTGGTGACGATTTCGAGTCTGAATTTTAAGAAATAGTCGAGGGCTTCTTTCAGGCTGAGGCGTCTCGGCAGATAAACAGGCTGATGTGTGTCTTCGCGGGGTGTGCCGGGTACAATGCAGGTGAGATTGACATTAAACCGAGTTTGCAAATCCGTATGTTTGAACAGATAGGCCATGACGGCCTCGGGTTTTGCACCGGTTTTTAAATCGAGCACAATGCGAACATCGGTGGTTGATTCATCGCGTACACCGGTGAGCAAAGGCAATTTGTTTCCTTCAATCAGGGCTTTGATATCATCAACAATTTTCTGTTTATTGACTTGATAGGGCACATGGGTCACGACAATGCGCGTTCTTCGTCCGTCTTGTTCGACGTGATATTCGCTTTGGATGGTGATAGGGCCGTGTCCTGATTCATAAACACGTCGGATTTCTGCTGGTGAAGTTAAGATGCGTCCGCCGGTGGGGAAATCCGGGCCTGGGATAATTTGGCAGAGTGTGTCCAGGCTGATATTGGGATTGTCGATCATGGCGATACATCCATCGAGGCATTCATTCAGATTATGCGGTGGAATGTCGGTAGCCATGCCGACAGCAATGCCTTTTGAACCGTTGACCAATAATGCCGGAATGGCGGTCGGAAGGACTGAAGGTTCGCGGAGTGTGCCGGAATAATTGGGGATAAATTCGACGATATGCTCGTTTAAATCTTCGAGCATGGCTGCAGTAATGGGCTGCATACGGGCTTCTGTGTAACGCATTGCAGCAGCACTATCGCCGTCCATAGAACCAAAGTTGCCCTGTCCATCGACAAATGGATAACGCATCATAAAGGGCTGTGCCATGCGCACCATGGCTTCATAAATTGCGCTGTCGCCATGTGGATGATAACGGCCCATGACTTGGCCGACGACTTGAGCGCTTTTTTGATGCTTTGCTTCATGCGTCAGCCGCATTTCGTGCATTCCGTATAAAATTCTGCGCTGTACGGGTTTCATGCCGTCGCGCACATCGGGCAGAGCACGGCTTGTAATGACGCTGAGTGCGTAATTTAAATATCTTTGCTGTGCGGTTTCATACAGCGACACGGTTTCAATGGTTGCACTTTGGTTTATTTCAGCTTTCTTTGCCATCGATAATTCCTAATCAGCTTAAAATTCTGCATCCTTTGCTTTGCAAAGTGTTTTTGCCCCCAAAATTCGCGGTTGTCGTTTACTCGAAACATGTGATTTTGAAAATGCAGAAAAAAAAGCCGCGTATGGCGAAGCCATAGCGGCGTCAAAGGCCGTATGCGCGTCAGCGCATAGGCCGTCAGCGTAGCTCGTATGCGCTAAAGGCGCATAGAGCCGCATATATATTACCCCATTGGGAAGCCTGCATTGTTGGGGAGGCCTGGGGAGTAGAAGTTTTTCACGCCGGATTCGAGGGTTTTGACTGAGGTGTGCGGCACCATGGTTTCGTTCGATTGGCTGTTGTTTTCGTCTTGTTCGCGGCCGGCGGCGGTACCGATTTCGGTTTCGGGAACCACGGCGGAATGGATGATTGTGCTGTCGGTGCGTTTGACAAGTTTGATGTTGCCTGAAGTGGTGCTGAGGGCATCGGCGAGGTTGTTGGTAGCCAGGGTTTTGGCATCCATATCGAGTGCCGTTAAGGTTTGGCCTGCGGGGTGAAGGATGAGATAGGTTTGGGCAGGAATGCAGCCTTTGGCTTGGATTTCATGGCCTTCGTAAGTGAGGGAGAGGTTGTAAAGCTGCAAAGTTTTATCGGACTTGTTGTAGAGTTCGATATATTTCATTTGCGGATTGGTGGAGTGTTGCATTTTGGCGCTGGTGTCGGGGTTTGCAAACACTTCATTGATAATGATTTCGCCTGTTGCTGCGGTATCCGGGCAATCGATGGCTTTGCAGACATGATCGACGCAGTTGTAGGATGTGCAGTCGTTATCTGTGTTGCATGGTTTTTCATCTGTGCAGGTGGCACCGCAACGGCCGCCGCAGTCTATGTCAGATTCGTTGCCGTTTTTGATGCCATCGCTGCATGAGGTACAGGTTTTGTCATCACAGAAACCGCTGGAACAGTCATTGGCTGTATGGCATTGGATGCCGTCTGCGCATTTGGCGCATGAACCGCCGCAGTCGATGCTGGATTCGTCGCCGTTTAAGATGCCGTCTTCGCAGGGATCGATTTGGATTTGGCAAATATCGTTGTCGCAATTATCGCTCAGGCAATCGGCATTGACATAACAATGCATATTTTCTGCGCATTTGGTGCATGAACCGCCGCAGTCGATATCGGTTTCGTTGCCATTTTTTATGCCGTCATCGCATGAAGTCTGGGGTTTTGTGTTGTTGCCGTTATCGTTGTTGTTATTGTTGTTATCATTGGGCTGAGCGGTTTCGCAGTTATGAATGCAGATGACGTCGTCGTCACATCCGGACAAGCAGCAGAATGCGATGGCAGCCAAACTCATGATTTGATATATTTTATTCATGATGAATCTCCGGGAATCAGATGGAAGTTTCTATCTTTGAATTCAGCGTGGAAGGAATGGTTAATTGTTACTTAACCAAATATCGCGCATTTTTTGGCCTTTGCCTTCTGGATCCATAAAGGTGTCTCGTCCGCTGTTGTTTCCCTTAAAGTTGTTCATATAAGTGCTGTACATTGAAGTTCTTGTATCAATTTCAGATTTTCCGGTACGTTTGGCTTGTTCGGCGACAAAAGATTGCGGGAAATAGATATCGAACATGTGTTTGCCGTGTACGGCGCCATTGGCCATTTTGCCGTAACATCGTGCGGCATAGTTGCCGGAGAGGTGGCCAGCGGTGGTATGTCCGAAGACGGTGGCATCGGGTCCCATTTCTTCGGAAAGCAGCTGTGCGAATGACCCTTTACCTTTATCAAAGGGGTCGATTTCCGGGATAGGTTTTCCATATCCACCGCGTCGTTCGAACCAATCTTCATCATTGTTCGGAGCAAGTGCTGTGCTGCAGGCGTAGAGCTGAACGCGCAGTGCGCTGTTGTTGAGGTAGCCGTAAACGGTTGAACCAAATTCCGAAATATTGGCACTTTTGAAAGAGTTACTGCCGAAATTGAGTCCATTTGAGAACCCGTGTGTCATGACGGTCAGATTTTTAATTTGTGAACATTTGCTGTCGTCATATCCCTCGCGAGGATTGTCTTCGAGGCATTGAACCACGGCAAGGCCGGTTTCGAGGATACCGGTTTTGAATTGGTCGTAGGTTTTCACTTTTCGATAAATATCTTTGCCTAATGCGCCGCTTGCGACGTTAAGCGTATGATATTCTTTAGAGAAACTATTTGCCTGGCTATGAAATTCACCGGCCTGATCGGAACCGTTGTAGGCCAAAACAATATTGTAGCCGTCGGGGTAATTATCTCGGATGAAATCGGCGAGTTCTGGTGAGCAACTGGCAGCCGAAGAGGATGCAGGCATATCGGTATGCGGACGATAAATCCAGCCATCGGTATCGCCATATTTAATGTTGAGCCATCCGGCTTGTTCCTGGATAATTTCTACGGTTTTACCATATCGCAGGCCGCCGATACGATCGTACCAGGTGCCGGGACCTGTTCGGACGGAAATGGCGCCTTTGGTGACGGTTGCCGTGGAAAGGGCAGCCTGAGTTTCAGAAAAATCGTTGAAGCTCATGTCATCGGTTTCGTCTGTACATGAGTTTAAGGCCAATCCCATGAAGATTGCCGCGCTGAGGGCGGCAAATTTAAACCATCGAATTTGTTTCATAAGCCCTCCAAAGTTAGAATTATTGTTCTTCAAAAACAATAACTTGTATCAGTTTAACCCCTTATGTTCTGAAATGCCAATAAAACGGACAGAAATCAGCATTTCTAGGTTTTGGAAAACATTGGAAAGTGATGTTTTTATGGGCAGTGCTATTTTGCTCAAAGAGGCGTGCTTTGGCACTTCTCTTTGAGCAAAATACGCCCTGCTTTTTATAGGCTGTGCTATTTTGCCCAAAGAGGTGTGCTTCGCTCTTCTCTTTGGGCAAAATACGCCCAGCTTTTTTCGGCTTTGTGAAAATAAAAAGGTTTACGGCATGCATAAAGATATCAATGGTGCAGACATGCAGATAGACAAGGTCGATCCGAACCTTTCCAGACTGTTAAAGGGCAAATACGATGTCCAGTTCAAGCTTGGGCAGGGGGCGCAAGGCAATGTCTATTTGGGCCGATGTCTTGCTGACGACAAGTTGGTTGCCATCAAAGTTCTTCGCGTCAATTCTGCAAAAGATTGGAAACAGTATGAGCTGTTTGAACGTGAGGCCAATGTTCTCAAATCTATCAATGTGCCGGGAACAGCCAGATTTTATGAAGCCATACAGGATTTGGATTCTGCGGTGCCGATGTCTGTGATTGTGCAGGAATATATCGAAGGACGCTCACTTCAGTCCTATATTGATAAAAATGCGCGGTTTTCATTTGATGTCCTTTGTGGCATTTTGATAAAATTATATTGTATTTTATGTGATTTACATAACCGGATACCGCCGATTATTCATCGTGATATCAAGCCTTCGAATATTATTTTGCGTTGTTCCGATAAATCGGCTGTTCCGGATGTTTTTTTGATCGACTTTGGAGCGGTAGCCAATCCTCAGGTTCAGGACGGTGGTTCAACTGTAACAGGGACGTATGGTTATATGGCTCCCGAGCAGCTGGTTGGCAAACCTACGCCGGCAAGTGACATTTATTCGTTTGCGGTTTTGGCCGTTTATCTGTTCAGCGGTGTTCCGCCCGAAAAAATAGAAGTGCAGGATTTGCGTCTTTTGATTGATCCGCATTTGGAACATCTGCCTCACGCCGTGACCGTGTTTTTGCGTCAGATGCTGGATCCGAGTCCGGTGACACGTCTGGTCGATGACCGTATCATATTGGATACGTTGCGGAAGTTTCAGAAGCTGCGGTTTACGACGAATGGCTTGAAAACAAAGAAAGCTTCCCATGATTATAAGATAGAAAATGTCATGGTTTTGGGACAACCCGGCAACCTAGAACTTTGGGAAAGTCTGCCCGATACCACGCCGCGTAAACTGGATCCCGTTTATCACCGGATGTTGAAAGCTTTTCATCGTCTGGCCGGAAATAACATGAATAATCGTGGCTCAAACTACAGCTCAAGCTATACATCAAACTATAGCTCAAGTGGTTTGAACCAGATTTTCCTGTATCTGAGGGATTTTGAAAACCTGTGGAATTCCCAATCAGGCGTTGTCTCATACATCATTGCAGTGGGATTCACAGTGGCGATTATGGGGGCAATTCTTTTGCCTATTTTGTTCGTACTATTGTTTCTAAGTTTCGTCGCCGTCCTTGCATTGCTGACTACAATTTTGAGAGTAGAGTCTGTCAATATATTTCTTGCATTAAGTGTCTGGGGCAGCTTTTGTGTGGTTGGCATCACGACGGTTATTCTGTTGTTGAAAGGACGTAAGTTCAACAAATATACGATTTTTACACAGGGCAGAAAGTCATTAGCAGTGATTGATCGTGTTGAGCTGATTTCTGTGCAGTTTAGATCTAACGATTCACGCTATATGAGCATATCACAATCGATGTACAGCACATTTCGTCCATTGTGGCGTGTCGTTTATTTCTTTAATCCGCCCGATGATGATAACAGTGAACCGGTATTTCACACGTATTACAGCGATGTGCCGCCTGTACATTTAAAGAAAGGCGATACGTTGCCTATTTTGTATCAGATTGTGAATAAAAAGGCATACAGTGTGCCTTATCCGCTTCCACCGCATACTTCATTGTTCCAATGTCAGGAATACGCCAAGTTGTTCGCGCGTGATCTTGAATTGGTCACGGTGCCGCAGGTGTAATTTTGTTTGATAGGTGCTTGAAATTCACCATAGATTTAATGGTTTTGAGGTTTAGATGAGTTTGCATATCAGCATTTGGGCGTGGTGGAGTAGACACTTTTGTTTGGATGAGTGCCAAAGAACGAGCAAAAAAAAGGCGGCGCGTATTGCCGTGAGGCAATAGTGCCGCCCAAGCCGGGCGTATCGTCAGATAGCCCGGCGTCATAAAAAGGCCGGGCGTATCGTCAGATAGCCCGGCGTGATAAATATTTACAGGATGTTAGAGGCGATTTCGGCCAGTTTGGAGCGTTCGCCCTTGCTGAGGGTGACGGTGGCGGCGATGTCATAGCCTTTCATCTTGTTGATGACGTAGGTGAGACCGTTGCTGTCGGCATCGACGTAGGGGTTGTCGATTTGGTACGGGTCGCCGGTGAGGACGACTTTGGTGCCCTGTCCAACGCGCGTGATGATGGTTTTGACTTCATGCGGCGTGAGGTTTTGGGCTTCGTCGATAATGATGTACTGGTTGGGGATGGAGCGGCCGCGAATGTAGGTGAGAGCTTCGATTTGGAGGAGTCCCATATCGATGAGTTCTTTATAGCTGCGGTGACCGCGGCGTCTGTCTTCTTCGTTGAGTCCCATGAGGAATTCGACGTTATCGAAGATGGGCTGCATCCAGGGGTTGAGTTTGTCTTCGATGCCGCCGGGGAGGTAGCCGACGTCTTTGCCGAGCGGGAAGATGGGGCGCGCGACGAGGAGTTTGCTGTAGGCTTGTTCTTCGGTGGCTTTTTGGAGGCCGGCGGCCAATGCGACTAGGGTTTTACCGGTACCGGCTTTGCCGAGGAGTGTGACGAGTTTGATGTTGTCGTCAAGCAGGCAATCGAGGGCAAAATGCTGTTCCTTGTTGCGTGGTTTGATGCCCCAGCAGCCGCCGAAGCCCGGACGTGTTGTGGCAAGTGTCACGATTTTGTTCTGATGCGGGATGAGGCGTGCCAGCACGGTGTGGTTTTCTTCGGCGCGATCGACGAGGCGGACGTATTCGTTGGCATAGAGGCACGAGGCGGATTCGTCGAGGCCTTCGGTGATTTCGGCGCATTCCCAGGCATTGTTGGCGCGTTTGGATTCGACGAACGGGACGATGACTTCGCGCGTGGCGTAAAGTTCGTCGATGAGGCTGCCGTCGACGCGGAGTTCAGCGGCGCCCGGATAAAGTTCATCAATGGAGAAGCTGCGTTCTTCGTAGTTTTCGCTCTGGAGGCCCATGCCGTCGGCGCGGATACGAAGGTTGGTATCTTTGGTGATGAAGATGCACGGCACATCGGGTTCTTCGGCCTGAACGCGCAGCGCGACGCCCATAATCAGGGTATCGGGTGAATTTTTGCTCGTGGCGATATTATCCTGCGGCAGATATTTGCGGTCTGTGGTCAGGACGCGGATGAGGCCGCCTTCGGGCATGCGCACGCCTTTGGCGAGGTTGCCTTGGGCTCTGAATTCATCGAGGACGCGGCTGAATTGACGTGCGGAGCGTCCGAGTTCATTGAGCTGGCGTTTGAAATTGTCGACCTCCTCGACGACATAAATCGGAATAATAACGTTGTTCTTCCCAAACTTTGTAATCGCCTGCGGGTCATGCAGAATAACGTTGGTATCGAGAACGAAATTTTTCACTTTGCCAGAATTCATGACAACCTTCCTTTACCCGGTAATGAGAATGCACCCCCGTGCCCTTGCGAACAGAATATAATCAAATCCATTCGTCATGGTAGTTTTTTAGTAAAATTTATTCAGGTTTGCAGAAGATTTCAAAAGTCGGGAATAATGGAGAATTTTTTACTTTTTACGGAATGGTTGGTTTTAAATTTGCAAAGCTTAAGTTAAGGCATGTCGGTATGTTGCCATATTGGTATGTCGCGCTATGTCGGCGTTGCCGCCATACGCGCTTTTTTTGCTCGCTCTTTGGCGCGCCTTCTTCGTCAACTGCGTTGTTCAGCTCAGTCACGTGCGCTGGCACGCTCCTTCGCTTCACGCCTTGTTTTCTCGAATTCGCATCCAAATAGCGGCAAAAATATATGTTTTCAATGAACGCGCTATGCCGGCGTTGCCGCCATACGCGCTTTTGGGGCCGGTGCTATCTGACGATACGCACCGGCTTGTTTTTCACGAATTTGCCACCATTCATCATATATGATAATGGAATAAAATTGGGCTTGTTTCAGGTGTTTCTGAAAGATAGCAAATTTCGTAAGATTCAGGATCTAGGTTGCTGGTTTAAATATGGATAAAGTGACTTTAAATAAGGATGTTTTGGATAAAAACGCCAGACTTATTAAAGATGATAGGTTTAAAGTTGAACTGAATAAGAAAAATCTGGATGTTCAGAAGAAAGAGATGGGCTATGGCGAGACACTTGAGGGCGTTTATAATAAACGGTCGCCAAGTATTGTGCCGAAAGTTTCGACAGGTCTTCCGGCTTCGAGCGGTTCCTCAAGTTTAGGTTCCAGCCTTTTAAATTCGGGTTCCTCGAGTCTGGGTTCTGGTTCCTCGAGTTTGGGTTCCAGCCTTTTAGGTTCTGGTTCTTCGAGTCTGGGTTCTGGTTCTTCGAGTTTAGGTTCCAGCCTTTTAAATTCGGGTTCTTCGAGTCTGGGTTCGGGTTCTTCGAGTTTAGGTTCCAGCC
>JAGBXG010000324.1 GCA_017629415.1 Pseudomonadota bacterium
CGTCGGGAACGATAAGTTCCATAGAAGTGGAGGCTTCATCGATGAGGACTTTGGAGACTTCTGCAGGGCTGATGGCGCTGCAGACGAAACGGGCGGGTTCATCGTGGAAGGGAACGATATCGATTTTTTCGCCGCGAAGTTCGGAGACGACGGCCTGTACGCGTTGACCGCGCATACCGACGCAGGCGCCCACGGGATCGATGTCATTCTGGCTGGAGTAGACGGCAACTTTTGTACGCATACCCGGCTGACGAGCGACGCGAAGGATTTGGACGACGCCTTCATCGATTTCGGGGACTTGTTGTTCAAACAATTTGATGACGAGTGCGGGATCTGTGCGGCTGAGAATGATTTGCGGATCGCGGCTTGAGCGTTGAACTTTTTTGACATAAGCGACGATACGATCGTTGGGGCGATAGGATTCACGTGTTTGTTCGCGGGCATGGAGGATGGCATCGGTTTTGTCGAGGTCGACGATGATGGCACCTTTTTCGAAGCGGCGGACGATACCGGTAATGAGTTCGCCTTCGCGATCTTTGTACTGGTTGTAAACGATATCTTGTTCGGCTTCGCGCATACGCTGGAGGATGACTTGTTTAGCGGTCTGAGCGGCAATACGTCCGAAGCTCATTTTGGCGCTTTCGAGGTTGAGCAAGGAGCCATAATTTTTGTCTTGTTCTTTAGCGCGATAGGCATCTTCGGTGCGATAAAAGATCTGAACGAGGAGTTCATCGCCCAAGCCGACGTCTGTGAAGCCGTGATCGTGTGCATCTTCGAGGGTGATATCGCGGAATTCGTTTTCAATTTCTTCCGTGACCTGGAGGATTTGGAACAGTTCAACTTCATCAAGCTCTTCATTGTAATAGGCTTCGATTTCGCGCTGCTGACCAAATACACGTTTGGCTGCGGTAGCCAAGGCAACTTCGAGGGTTTCGATCAATACAGACTGATCCACGCCTTTTTCACTGCCTACCTGTCTAATTACTTCACTAAGCTTAAGATCCACGAGTATATCTCCTTGGTGCTAATGCGAACAATTTTTCGCAACACGATATGATGAAAAGCTTTTATTTTAAAGCAGACTTTCCATAAGAAGCAGGAAAGTGCGATATTTGATATTTTTTTAAAACTTTCGTTTTTCGCCCATTTCCCAGACGAATACGGTGCGAGCATTTTTGACGTTGGCTGTATCCACGGTGATTGTGCCCTCATTTGTGATGACATCAATGCATTTGGTATTGCTGTCGGCGGCACAGAGTTCGCCTTCGACGACGCCGGCATCTTCCCCGCGAGTGACGATGCGCACGCGTTCGCCGACGGCAAGGCTGAAGTGTCGCCAGGTTATGAGATCGCGTTCGACGCCAGGGCTTTCGATAGTCAGACGGTAACGGTCATCGATGGGATTTTCGAGATCGAGGAGTGCCCCGATTTCATCGTTAGCTTTGACCAATTCGTCAATGGTCACGCCATCGGTGGCATTTTTTTTCTGTGCACGGTCGGCCACAATACGCAGCACCAGCTCTTTTCCCTCGCGTTTCAGTTCAACGCCATGCAAGACGAGACCGAGCTGAGTGAGAGCGGGTTCTACCAGCCTTTCAATGCCTTCTATTCCCATCATAATGATTTCCTCCGCTACGAAGCTGACGTGCTTGTCGCTGCGCAGCGACGAAATGTTGAATTTTCAATCTCCGTGAAGGAGAACCGCTGCGCGGCGTCTGAAATGTTTATATTTCAGAAATGGTCACTGCATCAGATGCAGAACACGCCCACTGCCGTTTTTTTAGGCATCAGGATGCCTGAAAAAAACTAAAAAAAATGCCCGGAAGGTTTAACCTCAACCGGGCAACCGATGCGAAAGAAGGGAGTCGAACCCATACACCCAATCCGGGAACAGGAACCTGAATCCTGCGCGTCTACCAATTTCGCCACTTTCGCAAGTAACTCATGTTCGCTAAATTTAACGAACGCGCGGCATATACACGCCTTATTTGCATCGTGCAAGTTTTTTTTCAAAAATGATTTTGGCCTGACGCTGAAGCTGCGCCATACTGCCCGTATTAAAAATGATAATATCTGCTCGGATTGCGCGTTCGGCATCAGACATTTGGGCTGCCATGCGTGCTTCAATTTGAGATTTTGGCAGGTTATCGCGCGCTGCAACACGCGTGAATCGCATGGATATCGGACAAAGAACAGCGATAGTTGTGCCGACGAGTGTGTCCCAGCCTGCTTCAAAAAGAAGGGCTGCATCGAGAACAACAGGCTTGTTGGCGGCATGAAGCCTGGTTTCTGCGGCATGTCGCAATGCTGGCTGCATGATGGCATTTAACTGCTGTACGCCTGAAGGTTGTGCAAAGGCTTGTTGGGCCAAACGGGGACGTGAGATTTTCGGCTGCTTTGAAGTGTTATCAAGAATAGATGAGCCAAATGCCGAAACAAGTTGTTCGATGATGCTTGTGTCGCCATGTACGATTCGCGTGAGTTTATCCGCATCAATGATTTCGGCACCCAGTTGAGCAAAAATCTGTGAAACCGTTGATTTGCCTGACCCTATACCCCCTGTCAGGCCAAAACATCTGTCAATAGCGGTCATCGTCGGTGTGCTCCAAAACTTCAACCCGGCGTTTTAGTTCGATAATTTCAGCCTCAAGCTGTTCCAAACGCTGAACCAGCAACAGGCTGAGCAATTTCTCATCCGAACTTGCTCGCAAGGCCTCCATTTTGAGATTGATCGAGGGGGAAGGCTGTTCGGCATTCGGATCATGGGCGGCATTGTCGGTATGTTCGTTTTTGGAACCATGACTTTTAAGTTTGCCGACTTGGATTTCGACTTGTCGAATGGCTTCATCACGAATTTGCTGCATTGGGACACTGATACGCTGCAACAATATCTCTGCCTGGCTTTGCACGAGATTGCGAATGCCTTTTTGCTTCTGTTTTTGCTGGGTCATCAGCACTTGCGTCAATGTCATTTCGGTCAAATCGGCTTTGGTATCGTTGTCGATGACCTCAATATTTTCCCCTCGTCGGACACGTTCGCCCAATTCCGCAAGTGTAATGTAACGACTTTGAGACGTGTCATACAGCTTGCGGTTGGAATAACGCTTGATCGTGATGATATCCTGCGATTTTTTCTGTTCCATGACGATATCGGACAGCTTTTATTCGGGGTAAACGGCAATACATTCGATTTCAACAAGGGCGCGCTTGGGCAGGCGTGAAACTTCGACGCATGAGCGTGCCGGTGCAGCATCTTTAAAAACAGTGCCGTAGATATCATTGACGGTTGCAAAATCATCCAAATCTTTCAAAAAAACTGTGGTTTTGACCACATGCGAATAATTGAGTCCTAATGCCGTCAAAATTGCACCGATATTGTCAAGTGACTGCTGCGTTTGAGCCACAATGCCATCTTTAAGTGCGCCAGTTACTGGATCAAGACCGAGTGAACCCGATAAAAAGACCATCTGTCCCACGCGCACTGCTTGAGAATAAGGTCCGATTGCTTTGGGAGCCTGTTCGGTTGAAATGATGATTTTTTCCATGTTGAACTCCGATAAAAGTTTTTGTGGGGCTTTGGTTCATACTTGTCGTACGCCCCATACCACATGAAAGGAATTATCCGCTTTGTAATTCCAAAAAATTTGGTCGTTTTCTGTGCGCGTCACCATTTGTATTTCTTGCTGTTTTCTTTGCTGCCAGTTGGAGACAAGCTCGAGAAAGCAAGGAATGAAAGGAGGGGGCCACTGAAATAACGAAGCTGACGAGGAAAGCGCGGCGTATTGAGCCATTGGGCGAAATAGCCGCGCAGCAAAGGCGTATGGCGGCGAAGCCGCCATAGCCGTGCAACAAATCTAAAAAAAAAATTAATCTTTACAGCCAGTTTTTGTCTGGGCTGATTTTCATGGGTTCTACCCCGAATTTGTTTCTATCGCGATGTTTTTGAAGCAAAATTGTCACGCATTTGATGGATAAAACGGCTGAAAACTTGAAATTGCGCAAATATGATTGTCAGATGCAGTGTTTTTTGCTTTATCACGCCAAACTTTTCGCCTCAAACTGATTTCTGGCGGCTTAAATTGAGATTTGATATGAAAAATATATTGCTTACTCTTGCGTGTGTACTTTTATTGAGCGGTTGTGAAGCCGCTATTGGCGATAAATGTGACACTTCAAACGAATGTCCGACGGGGACGGTTTGTGATACCGATTCACCTGGCGGCTATTGTCTGACTTATAATTGTGAAACAGACGAAGAATGCCCTGAAAATAGCGTCTGCGTTGCGTTTACCAAAGCCATCAGTTATTGCCTCCTGAAATGCGACAAACCCAGCGATTGCCGAGGCGGCTATGCTTGCCGCGATGATGTCGGTACGCAAAAGTTCTGCTATGTTCCCGCCGATTATCAGTACGGCCGCGATGAATCGAACAAAATTCCGTTTGAACCGCCTCAAGAATAAACAGATGCGGCTTGCCTCACCCTAAAACCTCTCCATCAGAGAGGGGCTTTGACCTCACTATCGCCCTTCGGGCGTTCTCTCCCAAAGGGAGAGAAACCTGATTCGCTGCGCTCATCTGGCCTCACCCTAAAATCTCTCCATCAGAGAGGGGCTTTGGCCTCACTATCGCCCTACGGGCGGTTTTTCTATAAATGGCGAGAAACCTGATTCGCTGCGCTCATCTGGCCTCACCCTAAAACCTCTCCATCAGAGAGGGGCTTTGACCTCACTATCGCCCTTCGGGCGTTCTCTCCCAAAGGGAGAGAAACCTGATTCGCTGCGCTCATCTGGCCTCTCCCTAAAACC
>JAGBXG010000325.1 GCA_017629415.1 Pseudomonadota bacterium
GAGGACGGCGCCGGTTCGGAGGGTTTTGGCAAGTTTAATGGCATAAGCCACGGCATGGCTGCTTTCAAGCGCAGGGATGATGCCTTCTTTGCGCGCCAATGTGAAGAAGGCATCGATGGCTTCTTCGTCGCCGATGGTATCGTATTTGACGCGGCCGATATCGCGGAGCAGGCAATGTTCCGGGCCACTTCCGGGATAATCCAAACCCGAGGCGATAGAATAAACAGGTGCCGGTTCGCCATTTTCATCTTTGAGCATGACGGTTTTGAAGCCATGCATGGTGCCGGGCGTACCGTAACAAAGGCTGGCCGCATGTTCGCCATATTGTGGACCGTGTCCGAGGGGTTCCACGCCATACAATTTGACATATTTATCGGCCAAAAAACCTGAGAAAATGCCCATGGCATTAGAACCGCCGCCGACGCAAGCCACGACATGATCGGGCAAAATGCCTGTCATGCTTAAAAACTGTTCACGTGCTTCGGCACCAATCACGTGCTGGAAATCGCGCACAAGCATGGGGAAAGGATGCGGGCCTACGACCGAACCGATGCAATAAATGGCATCCTGATATTCGCGGAGATAAGCATCGAAAGCGGCATCAACAGCTTCTTTCAAAGTTTGGAGACCATGTGTGACGGGAATCACATTGGCACCGAGAATTTTCATGCGAGCCACGTTTGGAGCTTGTTTGGCAACGTCAACGGCACCCATATAGACATCGCATTCCATGCCGAAATAAGCGGCGGCTGTAGCCATGGCAACACCGTGCTGTCCTGCGCCGGTTTCAGCAATGAGCTTTTTTTTGCCCATGTATTTGGCCAGCAAACCTTCGCCCATACAATGATTGAGTTTGTGTGCGCCAGTGTGGTTCAAATCCTCGCGTTTGGCATAAAGCTGAACACAGCCTAACATATCTGACAAACGTTCTAAGTGGGTAATCGGTGTGGGACGACCTTGAAATTCTTTGCGAATTTTGCGCAAATCACTGATAAATTTCGCGGATTTACTGATGGTATTATAAGCATGCGTGATTTCATCAATGGCTTCTTGCAGATTGTCAGGGACAAAACTGCCGCCATATTCACCGTAATACCCGTGTTCATCAGGTGTTGTATTTAAATAATGTCCGAGATGTTTAATCTCCATCATGTCACACTCCCAAAATATAGATTTACAATATAGCTGTGTTTTTGTGGTGCGCTGTTCCACAACTCGCCGGGGCTTTGTCCGGACCCTACGAAAGGAGCTAAGCTCCTTTCGATTCCTACAATAGAATTTACTTTTTTTGTAGGTGAGAAAGGTACTGATGACTGACGTTTTTGAATGAAACCTTGTATGTCATTTCGCCGACAAGGTATGCGCAAAATCGCAGATCACTTACGAAGTGGCACGTTGCAGGGATAAAAATGGGGGAGCGAGTCCCCATTTTTTCCAAAAACGATAGTCATCAGTATCCGACAAACTTACGGATACATGGATTTATTGCGGTTCCAAGGGGCTTAGCCCCTTGGCGTGGTTTGGAGCAGAGCCCCAAGAGAAATCTGTATATCTCATGAAAGCATGAGCAAAGGAGTTTTTTATTCAGCAGGTTTCGGGAGCCAAGATTTGGGCAATTTTTTGAGCTGAACTTTGCCCATACGCACAGCGTCATATTGATAGACATCGCTCAAGAAGGCGCAAACGCCGGAATCATCCACGCGAGCATTCAAATAGACGACATCGACATCGACGGGATGTTTGAGCATGATGGAGACCTGTTCTGGCGTTTCGGCTTCGAGGATTTCTTTGACTTTACGGGCATCCCATTGACCGTCGTTTTCCAAAATGAGCCTGGCTAAATCGAGTGGATTTTGAACGCGCATGCACCCATGAGACAGCGCGCGTGTGGGCAGTTTAAAGACTGCTTTATGCGGGGTATCATGCAAATAAGTGTTATGCGGATTGGGGAACATCAGTTTGACTTTGCCCAGGCTGTTTTTGGGATTTGGCAATTCACGAACATAGTAGAGGCGCGGATCGCCGACGTTGACCTCTTCGTAGTTGTTTTCGATATAGTAATTCGGATTTTTGGCCAGTTCAGGTTCTAATTCTTCGATGCGAATGCGCGCCGGTACGTTCCAGTAAGGATTGTAAATGATTTCGTTGATTTTTGAGGTCTGAATAGGGGTTCGATTGGGGTGAATGGCATACAGCGTTTCGGGATCGGGCACGGGATTGTTTGTGACGGGATCTTTTTGAACTTTGTCATTGCCCACGACAATGCGGTGCCGGGCAATACGTTCGCCATCGCGCCAGACTTCGACATGGAAATCGGGGATATTGACTTTGAGATAGTAATTTAAGGACCCAATGGCCGATTCACGATAACGCTGCAATGTCATATCGATGACATCCAAGCGTGGCTGCGGTCCCACACTGAGATTGCGGAAAAATACGTTATCGATGACTTTTTTGGGCGACAGCTGATGGACTTCGCGATACAGCACGACGGCATCATTCAAGGCCTGATCATAGATGTCACTTTCTGTGTCTGTGATATGGTAGCCTTCGGCTTTAAGACGTTTTCGCAAGGATGGCACATAGGGATATGGCTTATCGATTTTAGCTTCTGTGATTTTTTTAGGCGCTTCGACTTCGGGCCAACCGCCAGCCGCCAAAGCATCGACATAATATTGGCGGACTTTTCGAAGGGCTTCATATTGCGGATCGGGCGGTGCAATGGTTTTAAAAGCAGCCTTCACCCCACGTTTTGCCATATCTTCGATAAAAACTTGCTTACGAACCGACACGACCGAGTCATCGGACATATATTTTCTGAAACGATCGAATTTATAATCGTTGGCAGGATAATTCAGGCGCAGTTCACTGGCCCACAAAGTCAGATCGCAAGTCAATAAGGCATCTAAACGCGTTGCAGTTTTTTGGGCTTCAGCTTGTTCTGTTTTTAATTTTTGGACATGCTGACAATAGCGCGGGAGAATTTTTTCGCAATCCGCGCCTTTAAGTAAAGTCACAAAGGTTTCGGTGGCTGTATTTGAGGCCAGATCGAATCCCAGGGTTCTTAAATTTTGTTCAAGAGTCGGTGCATCTGAGGCTTCCCATGAGAAAACGGGCATGGGCTCATCTTGGCTGTGTTTTTGCGCCAATTTTTCAATTTCTTCCAGGTGCGGCGGGACAAATTTTGAACCATGCGATGGGATAGAGTGTAAAATTTCGAGGCCTGCCTGAGCATCATCGCGATCGGCATGAATGACAACGGGACGATATTGCCGTGTTTTTATGGCGGTACGGACATCGGCATCATCACAGAGGTTTTCAAAATCTGCATCTTGAGCATTTTCAATTGAAATTTCCTGCAATGCCGTCAGCACTTCAGGATTTTGCTGCATTTTGGCAACCCATTCAGCAAAGCCGTCGCCTTTGACATCAATGCCTGCTGTGGTGGATTCTGTTGCTGTTTCGGTCTGCCCGGAACATCCCCATAAACTCACTGCCAATAAAGCCCAAATCCCGTATTTTTTCATATTTCCTCCATGATTGGCATACGAAACACCGACAAATCATCGTTTTTAAGTGTCTTTAAGCCCCAAGTGTACATTTTGAGGTTTTGTTTATGCGGAGCTTTTTCAAAGTGTATGCAAGGGGTGTGTCTTATTCAACATTATTGCAATATGTGATGTGAATTATTTGATAGATTGAAATCTTAAGTTTGTGGGAGCGTCGGGGGATGCAAACCATAAAAAAGGCGCGTATGCCGTCAGGCATAGCGCCGAAAGCCGGTTGTATGGCGCCCTTTGGGCGACATAGACCGGCAAAATGATAAAAAAATGGGATATTTGTAGGGCAAGATTGTTTTTTTTTAGATATTTTGTTGCGTCATTTGGTTTTGTCATTGACTTAATCGACGTCGATATCAATAGGTTCAGGTTCGAGGCCGCCTTCTGTGAATCCATGAGCTCTTAAAAAAGCACTGGCTTCATCATCCAATGCAGGATTGCTGTGTTCCAGGCGTGCATTGACGTGAATGTTATCAATTTCGTAGCTTTGCCATATTGGGAGGTAATGCGTGACGCGATCGCTGTCGAAATAATCGCGCCAAATCAAATCGAGGACATCGAGTGCTTTGGTGTAGGCATCCATGGGATTTTCGATTTGATTTTCTTCGGTTTCGACGCTGACTTCGACACAAACTTGCGTCGTTCGGCTTGGGTTTGTCAGTTCACTGCTGACGAGTCCGAAGTGGTGGCAAACTTCTGTTTTTGCCGTAAAGCGTTCATCTTTTGAGAGGTAATTTTTATATCTTTTGGCCAAAGCGGCAGCGATATCGGCTTCGACTTCGGGTCCAAGCGAAACGCCTTTATTGGGGTCTTGAGCTTTAAATCCGGCTTGTGCAGCAGTTTGAGTTTGATGGTTTTCATGGTTATGGTCATGGTGGTCACAGCCGCAATGACAACTACAAGTGTTTGGACGGGATGATTTTATTTTCATATTTTTCCTTTTAAGGTCGTGATGGAGCGTTGGTCCAATCTTGTTTATGTGAAATGATTTGAGAGTTTTGGGGATATTTGGGGATGGCTGAGTTTTTTAAGGGGGCCGAGCCCCCTACGTCGCTATTTGCTTCGCAAATACGCGCCTACCCCCAATGCGTGGCTTCGCCCCGCAACGCCCCGATCGGGCATGATTGAGTTTTTTTCAAAGCCTAAAGTGTTTTGAGGCTGAGTTTATCCAATTCACGGTCCTGAGTCTTCTTGAGCGCCTGAACGGAATGTACTTGTTTTGTCAACAGTCGGATCACAACGTTTTTGCAACTCCGTGGGTGGCTGCATTTCATCTTTGATGATGCGATAGACATCGGCCAAGAAGTAGGCGTTTCCTTCATCGTCTGCAGTTACGGTGTGATATTCGATGAAGACATCGATGGGTGTTTTTAAATCTACGGGATGTTCGCCTTTTTCCACAAAAAAGCGTTCGATGCGATTTTCGTCCCATTGTCCATCAACGGTCAAGACAGCTTGTGCGAAATTCATGGCATTTTCAACGCGAATACATCCGTGAGAGAATGCGCGGATAGGGTAGTTGAACATGCCTTGTTTTGGGGTATCGTGCAGATAAGTGTTATGTGAATTGGGGAAGATGAGTTTGACTTTTCCCAAGGCGTTATTTTCCCCTGGTTTTTGTCGCAAGACACGTCCGCCGCCTTTTGGGGTATAGTATTCAAAATCTGAGTTTTCGAGCCATTTGGGATCTTCGGCCATTTTAGGCTGATATTCATCGACTTCGATACGCGGCGGCACATTCCAATAAGGATTAAACACGAGATAAGTCATGCGTGCATGCATGAGTCGTGTGGCATTCATCATTTCCCATTCTTGCGTGCGTGTATTGCATATTCGCGAGGCATTGCCGACGACGGTTCGGTGTTCGGCGATGCGTTTTCCCTGATGCCACAGTTCGACTGTAAACGAAGGGATATTGATATAAATGTAGGTTTCTCGCGGTTCATACATCGTTTTATGCCACCGCCGAATATTGATTTCGATTTCAGCCAGCCGTTGTTCTGCGGGCACATTCAAGCTTCGCCAAAAAACATCACTGACAGCACCGGTTTCCTCAAGCTGATGATGTTTTTGGTATGCCTGAATGGCGGCAGTCAGGGGGGCATCGAAACTTTCATCGATATGGCCTTGATAATATCCTTCAGTGGCGAGCCTTTCTTTAAGATTTTTAACAAGCGGTGCTTGTCCGCCGGCAAACATGCGATCGGCGGGTACGGTTTTCCAGCCGCCATTGGCCACAATTTGACGATATTTTTCGCGCAGTTTTTGGAGTTTTGGATATTGTTCGTGTTCCGGCGCAAGTTTTTTTAAATATTGAGTGACTGCCTCTTGGGTATTCAGGGCGTAGAGTTCAACCGTAGCATTGGCCAAACGTTCCTCAATAATTCTGTCATAGTGCTTGGGATGGATGTGATTGGGATTATCCTTGCGCGTGAATTTTTCGTATTCTGGTTTAGAGAATTTTTCGAGGTTTCCGTATTTTAATGTTTGCGCATAACTGAGCCATGCATCTGCCAACGCAAATTCGAGGGCATCTGCAAATTGTGTCATCTCAAGCCGGTATTCATATTCTAGCTGGCATTGTGCGGCTAAACGCGGCACAGGGCTTATTTTGTCATCACATAAGAGTGTGACAATGTTTTGTATTTGTTCGGCTTCTGACAAGGTTTGAAGTGCCGCAGTATTGAGTGTTTTGCCATTGATTTGCCAGCCTTTGTCCATGGTTTTGGACATGGCAAGGATTTCATAAGCATTGAGCTGCAGGGGATTATTTGCGGTGATGGCAGCCTTCATTTGCGCCAAACGCTCTGCTGCGGTTTTCAGTTTTTCGGAGTCGAACGATTTGCTGTCGAGTGCGTGTTGATCGAATTGATCTAAAGTTTCCAGCAGTGCCCATGCAGCAGGGGAAAGCTGTTCGTTGTGGACGAAATATTCTCTTCTTGGTGCGGTTTCTATGGCATAAATTTCAGCGATCAGCTCACCATGTCGAATTTTGGGCAGATGTGAGGTGATATGTTTTGATAATTTGAGGTCTGCGCGTGGTACAGGTTTAGTTTTTTCGCCTCTTTCTTTGGCAGCCTGATAAGCGGCTTCAGCGTCTGAACGTTGTTTTTGCCATGTTTTCTGCAGGGCTTCATGTTCGTTTTTTATGCGTTCAATGGCATTCTGTATGATGGCTTGCGGGATTTTTTGTGCGCAATGGATGGCAAGCGGGGAGGGTGTTTCAACAGCGATTTGAGATTTTTGGATTTTTGTATTTTGTGCACAATGATCGGGTGCAGAACATGCAGTTAAAAGTGTGCCGGCCAATATGGAACAGCAAACGACATGCGAAATTTTCATAAACAGCACCTGTATTTTGCGTATGCTGTGGAATATCACCGCAGTTTTTGAGGATGGCAAAAAAAAAGCACCGAGGAACGGTGCTTTTTAATGAGAATGCAGGTTTTGAGGAATTAGACCTCAATGTCCTTGAGCTGCACACCGGTTTTTTCGCAATAAGCGAGGAGACCGAGTTTGCTCACGCTACGGAGAGCGCGAGTGGAGAGGTGAATGCGGACGTAGCGACCGAGTTCAGGCACGAAGATACGTTTGGACTGAATGTTCGGGAGCTGACGTTTTTTGGTTTTGTTATGAGCGTGGGAAACGTTGTTACCCACGAGCGGGGATTTACCTGTGAATGCACATTTGCGGGCCATTTTGAAGCTCCTGGATCAATAACTTCACGAAAGGGCGCCCAAACGTGAGCGACCGATAAAGGTTGTGAAGAAGTCTGACTGAAATATACCACACGGACATGAAAAAAATTCATGCCGCGCAAAACCGCGCGCATACTACTCAAACTCAATCGAATATCAAGTCTTTTTTGGGATTGTTTTCTTTAGGAATGTTTTCATCTTGTTTTCATGTTAGTTTGTAAGCGTAGAGATGTCGCATGACATCCACTTGACGTTATGTAAGCAAGGATATTTTTATTTATGGATGCATTTAACTCAAACCCGCTTGTACAGAGCGCCATTAAAAAGCTTTCGAGCATTTTAATGGTTTGTTTCATATTGGAAATTGCAGCATTTGTCGGTGTCAGTCTGCTGATTGGTTTTGGATATGCCGTTTTATTAACCTTTATTATCTGTCTGGTTGGGTATTCGATAGCCCCGAGCGGTCGTCCGGGTAAGCCAGCTCCTTCGATGCTGACATCTCCGTTAAAGCTGGTGTCTACGTTGCTGATGATTCCCGGATTTTTGACCGATATTTTGGCCATTATTCTCATTATTAAACCGGCACGTATTGCCCTCATGAACTTTATCATTAAAAAAGCAGTGCCTCGTGAATATGCGGGCATGCTGGGGTCTAATCCTGTTGAAAAGATCGCAGAACTCAGCGAGCAAATGAAAAATTTGGGCGGCATGGGCGGCATGGGCGGCATGAATATGAATGATTTTGCGGCATATGCTGCCAATATGCGTTCAGGTGCGGCTTCCGAAACAGGCCGTAAAGCAGAAAAAGTCCGACGTGCTTCTTATGCGGCGGCAGATGATCCCATTGATATTGATTATGAGGTCAAAAAAAGCGGCGCAGAATTTGCCACTATTGATGTGGAACACACCATTGATTTGGACTGCAGTGCCGAAACTTCATCCTCAAAGAAAAAGGCTCGTGCAGCGATTGCGGAAGACGATGTCATTGATGTGCCCTACGAATGGCATTCCTGACACTATCCGTATTGTTTACGCATCAAGTGGGTAAAGGTTTTGGGGGCTTTGCCCCAAACCCACGGCATAGCAAAGTTCTTTTGGGGCTCTGCTCCAAACCTCGCCAAGGGCTGAGTGCCTTGGAACCTACAATGGGGATTTGCGTTTTTCGTGGGTTAGCCGGGTACTGGTCACGTGACTTTTGGGTCGAAATGGGATCCTATATCCCATTTTTCGTCCGCAGATTGAGGCTTTTGCCTCTATCGTCCTTCGGTCGATTTTCTTCATAAGAGAGAAAGCTGATTTGCGGCGCGAATTGAAGAAAACCCAAGTCTTTTAAAAAAAGCAAATCTTTCAAGAACTCTGCACTTTTTTCAAAAAATTGCCCCAATTTATATGTGAACC